>NZ_JBMVFA010000022.1:0-133420 GCF_049543595.1 Kitasatospora sp. NPDC094028
ATTCCGAACCCGGAAGCTAAGCCTCACAGCGCCGATGGTACTGCAGGGGGGACCCTGTGGGAGAGTAGGACGCCGCCGAACAATTCTTCAGAGAAGCCCCCGCCGGGTGAACCGGACGGGGGTTTTTCTGTTGTAGGGTCAAGCTCAACGTGCATTGTCGTCACATGGTTCAGGAGGCCCCCGGGTGGAGGTCCAGGAGACGCGGGTCCAGACCGATCGCGTCCTCACCATCCCCAACATGCTCAGCATGGGCCGGCTGGTCGGCGTTCCGATCTTTCTCTGGCTCATCCTCTGGCCGGTCTTCGACGGCCCGAACAACGACGGCTGGGCACTGCTGATCCTGATGCTGAGCGGCGTCAGTGACTACCTGGACGGAAAGCTCGCCCGGCGGTGGGGGCAGATCAGCCGGGTGGGGCAGCTCCTCGATCCGCTGGCCGACCGGCTCTACATCTTCTCCACGCTCGTCGGATTGACCTGGCGTGAGATTCTGCCCTGGTGGGTGACGGCCATTCTGGTGGCCCGGGACGCTTTCATCACCGTCCTGCTGCCTATTCTCAACCGGCACGGTTACGGCCCGCTGCAGGTGAGCTTTCTGGGCAAGGCCGCGACCTTCAATCTGATGTACGCGTTTCCGCTCCTCCTGCTCGGTCGGTTGGACAGCTGGATCGCGCGGCCGGCCGAGGTCGTGAGCTGGGCGTTCATCTGGTGGGGCACGACCCTGTACTGGTGGGCCGCGATTCTTTACGCGGTTCAGGCGCGGCAGATCGTCCGGGCGAGCACGGCGGGCTCGGCGTCCACTGTCTGAGACGTGATCTGAGAGAAGTCCCACGCCGGGCCGGTGCGTCGGACGATATCTTCCGGGTAGAGAACCCTCTGGAACGGTTTGATGGACCTGCAGGTCCACCACCGCGAAGGAGGACGCACCCGTAATGAAAGCCGTAGTCATGGCAGGGGGCGAGGGCACCCGACTCCGCCCGATGACCTCCAGCATGCCGAAGCCACTGCTTCCGGTCGCGAATAGGCCGATCATGGAGCACGTGCTCCGGCTGCTGAAACGGCACGGTCTCTCCGACACCGTCGTGACCGTCCAGTTCCTGGCGTCGCTGGTCAAGAACTACTTCGGTGACGGTGAGGATCTGGGCATGCACCTCACGTATGCCCATGAGGAGACACCGCTCGGCACTGCGGGGAGTGTCAAGAACGCCGAGGACGCGTTGAAGGACGACTCCTTTCTGGTGATCTCCGGTGACGCGCTTACCGATTTCGACCTCACCGAACTGATCGAGTTCCACCGCAGCAAGAACGCACTGGTCACCGTCTGCCTCACCCGGGTGCCGAATCCCCTGGAGTTCGGCATCACGATCACCGACGAGGACGGCAAGGTCGAGCGCTTCCTGGAGAAGCCGACCTGGGGGCAGGTCTTCTCGGACACGGTGAACACCGGTATCTACGTGATGGAGCCCGAGGTCTTCGACTACGTCGCGGCCGGTGAGTCCGTCGACTGGTCGAGCGACGTCTTCCCGCAGCTGATGAAGGAGGGCAAGCGGATCTACGGCTACATCGCCGAGGGCTACTGGGAGGATGTGGGCACCCACGAGAGCTACGGGAAGGCCCAGGCGGACGTCCTGGAGGGCAAGGTCGACGTCGAGCTCGACGGGTTCGAGATCTCGCCCGGTGTCTGGGTGGCCGAGGGCGCCGAGGTGGACCCGGAGGCGGTGCTGCGCGGGCCGCTGTACATCGGGGACTACGCCAAGGTCGAGGCCGGCGTGGAGATCCGCGAGCACACCGTGCTGGGCAGCAACGTGGTCGTCAAGCGCGGTGCGTTCCTGCACAAGGCCGTCGTGCACGACAACGTGTACGTGGGGCCGCAGAGCAACCTGCGCGGCTGCGTGGTCGGCAAGAACACGGACGTGATGCGGGCCGCGCGGATCGAGGACGGCGCGGTGATCGGGGACGAGTGCCTGGTCGGCGAGGAGTCGATCATCGCGGCGAACGTCCGGGTCTACCCGTTCAAGACCATCGAGGCCGGCGCCGTGGTGAACACCTCGGTGATCTGGGAGTCCCGCGGCCAGGAGCACCTGTTCGGCGTCCGAGGCGTCTCGGGGATCCTGAACGTGGAGATCACCCCGGAGCTGGCCGTGCGGCTGGCCGGGGCGTACGCGACGACGCTCAAGAAGGGGGCGACCGTCACCATCGCGCGTGACCACTCGCGTGGTGCGCGTGCACTCAAACGGGCGATGATCTCGGGCCTCCAGACCTCGGCGATCGATGTCCGCGACCTGGAGAACGTGCCGATGCCGGTGGCCCGGCAGCACACGGCGCGGGGGAGCGCGGGCGGCATCTTCCTGCGGACCACGCCCGGGGTGCCGGACTCGCTGGACATCCTGTTCTTCGACGAGCGCGGCGCCGACCTCTCGCAGGCCGGGCAGCGCAAGCTCGACCGCGTGTACGCGCGCCAGGAGTTCCGGCGGGCCTTCCCCGGCGAGATCGGGGACCTGACCTTCCCGTCCAGCGTCTTCGACTCCTACGCCGGGAACCTGCTGCGGACGGTGGACACCACCGGGGTCCGGGAGGCCGGCCTGAAGGTGGTCGTGGACACCGCGCACGGCAGCGCCGGCCTGGTCCTGCCGAGCATCCTCGGCCGGCTCGGGGTGGAGGCGCTGTCCGTCTCCAGCGGGCTGGACGAGGCGCGGCCGACCGAGGACGCGGAGACCCGCCGGGCCGGGCTGGCCAGGCTCGGCGAGCTGGTGGCGTCGTCCCGGGCGGCCTTCGGGGTGCGCTTCGACCCGGTCGGCGAGCGGGTCGCGTTCGTCGACGAGCTGGGCCGGGTGATCGACGACGACCGGGCGCTGCTGGTCCTGCTGGACCTGGTCGCGGCCGAGCGACGCAGCGGGCAGGTGGCGCTGCCGGTGACCACGACCCGGATCGCCGAGCAGGTCGCGGCGTACCACGGCACCCAGGTCATCTGGACCACGACCACGCCGGACGACCTGGCGAAGGCGGCGTCGGCCGAGGGGACGGTGTTCGGCGGGGACGGGCGCGGCGGCTTCGTGGTGCCGGAGTTCAGCGGAGTGCTGGACGGTGCCGCGGCCTTCGTGCGGCTGGTCGGCCTGGTGGCGCGGACCCAGCTCACGCTGAGCCAGATCGACGCGCGCATCCCGCAGGCGCACATCCGGCGGCGGGACATCGCGACGCCGTGGGCGGCCAAGGGCATGGTGATGCGCTCGGTGGTCGAGGCGGCCGGCAGCCGGCAGCTGGACACCACGGACGGGGTCCGGGTGGTGGAGGCGGACGGGCGCTGGACGCTGGTGCTGCCGGACCCGGCCGAGGCGGTCACCCACCTGTGGGCGGAGGGGCCGGACGACGAGGCCACCGAGGCCCTGCTGGACGAGTGGGCGGCGGTGGTCGACGGCGCCGGGAGGTGACGGCCGCGGGGCGGGCACCGGTGGATCCGGGCGGCGCGCACGGCCCACCGAAGATCCACTGAAGTTCCACCGGAGGCGCATGAACGGCCCCGACCGGCGGGGCGCACGGCACGGCCCGTGCGCCCCGCTGTCCGGTTTCACCTCATTCGCAGGGATCCGTCACTTTCCGGCGTGTCCGCAGCTCAGGGGCCGTGCGTGGGCGACCGTGCCGACGTGGGACGATGGTCGGCATGCCAGCGACGCCGACACCGAGTGCACCGAACGGACGGTACAACCGTCCGGACGCCTCGATGTCCTTGCTGACCAACGTGATGGACCACGGCCTGGACGAGGGCTACGCCGAGGCGGCCGCCGCCCGGGGCGGT
This sequence comes from Kitasatospora sp. NPDC094028, assembly GCF_049543595.1. Classification (NCBI taxonomy): domain Bacteria; kingdom Bacillati; phylum Actinomycetota; class Actinomycetes; order Kitasatosporales; family Streptomycetaceae; genus Kitasatospora; species Kitasatospora sp. NPDC094028. Next base: position 3,791 of record NZ_JBMVFA010000022.1, read on the forward strand.
GCCCGCGACAGCCGGATACCCAGGACGGCCCGGGGCCTGCTGACGTTCGGCGCCGGGCTGGCGCTGGTCGGCGCGGTGGTGACGGTCGGCGCGGTGAACGCGCACAAGGCCGAGCCGACGCTGGCCAAGGAGCGCGACGCGCTGATCCACCGGATCAACGACAGCAACGGCTCGGCCGACCACCTCCAGAAGCAGGTCCAGGACCTGCGCCGCAAGGTCGACGACACCCAGCAGCAGGCACTCCCCTCCGGGGACGGCGACGCGGGCGCGATGGCCGGTGCGGTGGGCCTGGGCGAGGTGACCGGGCCGGGGGTGAAGCTGGTCCTGGAGGACGCGGCGGGGACCGGCCTCGGCGGGAACGTCGACCCCCGGGCCGGGCAGGGCTTCTCCAACAGCGGGCGACTGCGCGACCGCGACCTGCAGTTGGTGGTGAACGGCCTCTGGGGCGCCGGTGCCGAGGCCGTCTCGATCAACGGCCAGCGGCTGACCGCGCTCTCCGCGATCCGCGCCGCGGGCGAGGCGGTGCTGGTGGACAACCGGCCGCTCGTGCCGCCGTACACCGTCCTGGCGATCGGGGACGGGCCGAAGGTCCTCGACACCTTCGAGGGCGAGATGGCCGGGTCGTACCTGCGGCTGCTCCAGGAGAAGTACGGCATCAAGTCGACGCTCTCCGCGCAGAAGAGCCTGACGCTGCCGGCGGCGGTCGGGGTGACGCTGCGGTCCGCGCAGCCGGCCACCCCCGAGCCCACGCCGACGCCCACCGCGACCCCCTCGGCGACCCCGACCGATGTGTCGACGGCGACCCCGGGAACCCCGACGAGCCCGAGCGCGTCCGTCTCACCGTCCGCCAGTACGGGCGGCGGCTCGACCACCGGGCGGCGCACGCCGAGCGGGTCCGGGAAGACCACGTCCGCCCACTCGCCCACGACGGCCTCGACCGGGCCGTCCTCCGCAGGGACAGGAGCAGCTAGACCGTGATTGCCGTACTGGGTCTCGTGATCGGGGTGGTCGTCGGACTCTTCGTCCAGCCCGAGGTGCCGGACGCCGTGGTGCCGTACCTGCCGATCGCGGTGGTGGCGGCACTGGACGCCGTGTTCGGCGCCGTCCGCGCGATGCTGGACGGGATCTTCAACGACAAGGTGTTCGTCGTCTCGTTCCTGTCGAACGTGGTGGTCGCGGCGCTGATCGTGTTCCTGGGTGACCAGCTGGGCGTCGGCTCGCAGCTGTCCACCGGTGTGGTCGTCGTCCTCGGCATCCGCATCTTCTCCAACGCGGCCGCGATCCGGCGCCATGTCTTCCGCGCCTGAGACGGGCCGCCCGGCGGCGGACCCGAAGGAGAAGGAGCCGGCCGCCGGTCCGGCGGCCGAGGGGAGCGCGCCGAAGACGGCCGGGAAGACCGCTGCCGACGAGGTGGCGGTGGAGCCGGCCGAGGCGGAGCCGACCGCTGTGGCGGAGGAGGCCGAGGAGGCCGAGGAGGCCGTCGAGGCCGCCGCGGAGCCCGAGGAGGACCCGGCTGGGCCTGACGCCGCGGCGGCGCCCGAGGCCGGGCCGGAGCGGGATCCGAAGTCGGCGCCGAAGTCGAAGTTGGAGCCGGAGCCGGAGCCCGTGACGTCCGAGCCGGCCGCCGAGCGGACGCCCGTCGAGGCCGTGCGCGAGGCCCGGGCCGACGAGGTGTCGGAACCCGAGCCCGCGCCCGCGTCGGAACCCGAAGCCGGGGCCGAGCCCGAGCCCGTGGACGGGAACGCCGGGCGGCGGCGCCTGAAAGCGGCGCTCTGGCCGCCGCGGCTGTCGCGCGGGCAACTGGTGGTGGCGCTGCTGCTGTTCTCGCTCGGCCTGGGGCTGGCGATCCAGGTGCGCTCGACCAACGACCACCACAGCCAGCTGCGCGGGGCCCGTCAGGAGGACCTGGTCCGCATCCTCGACGAACTGGACAGCCGTCAGCAGCGTCTGCAACAGGAGAAGGCGGAACTGGAACAGTCCTTGGCGAAGCTGGAGAACAGCTCCAACCAGGCCAAGGAAGCCCAGGAGCAGACCAGGAAGAAGGCGACGGAGCTCGGCGTGCTCGCCGGCACCGTGAAGGCCACTGGTCCGGGCATCGTCCTGACGGTCGATGACCCCCAAGGGCTGGTGAAGGCAGATATGCTGCTGGACACCCTGCAGGAACTTCGAGCGGCGGGGGCGGAGGCGATTCAGATCAACGATGTGCGCGTGGTGGTCAACACCTACTTCACCGACCTGTCGGGCGGCGGGGTGCAGATCGACGGGAAGAAGGCCTCGGCGCCCTACCGGTTCACCGTCGTCGGGAACCCGCAGGACCTGGTGCCCGCGCTGAACATCCCGGGGGGCGTGGTCCGCACCCTGGAGAGCCACCAGGCGCGGGCGACGATCACCCAGCAGCAGAAGGTGGTCGTGGACGCCCTGGTGGACCTGAAGACGCCGCAGTACGCCAAGCCGGCCTCGAAGTGACGAGGCGCCTGGTGAACGGCCCGTCACGCGCGGGCGCCACCCGGTGCGGGGCGCCGTCGTCGCGTGGGCGAGACTGGTTCGTGCCGGTACTCAGCGGAGTGCCGGGACGCGCCGGAGCACCAACCACAGCACCAACCGTCGGAGTACCACTCCAGCAGGCCCCGGCCGCAGCCGGGCCCACAGCCTGTCCGAGGTTCTCACCCTGCCCCGCGGGCGGGTCTGTCACACGCAAGGGGATTCGCCCGTGAGTTTCTTCTCGAAGTTGTTCGGTCGCAACAAGAGCCGCGACGCGGCCGCCGTCGAGGCGCCCACCGCGCGGCACCGCCGACCCGAGGACGAGCCCGCCGTGCCGGGCATGCGCCCGGCCCCCGAGGCCGCGCCGTACGCGGGCCAGCAGCTGTTCCGGGACGGCGCCGCCGCCCAGTACGCGGGGAATCCCGCGGGCCACGGCGCGTCGGTTGACCCCTCCGGCGACCCGCGCATAGGTTTCCCGTCAGCACCCTCAACCTCTGGTGGAGGGTTTGCTCCGGACCCGTACGCCGGGCACAACCCGTCGGGTGTGCCGCGCCAGGAGGCTGTGAACATGGCTGGCCCCACTCCGTGCCCCAGGTGCGGCAACCAGAACCCGGCCGCGGCCCGCTTCTGCTCCAACTGCGGCACCGCGCTGCGCGGCGGGCTGCTGCCCGAGGGGGCGGCGGAGACCACCTCCACCATCTCGATCTCCGGCCTGGAGTCCTACGACCCCACCACCACGACCGGCACCGGCTCCACGCCGGCCCTTTCGGCCGAGGTGCTGTCGGCGATCGACGCCCTGCCGCCGGGCTCGGCGCTGCTGATCGTGCAGCGCGGCCCGAACTCGGGCAGCCGCTTCCTGCTGGACTCGGACGTCACCACCGCGGGTCGCCACCCGCAGGGCGACATTTTCCTGGACGACTTCACGGTCTCGCGCCGCCACGTGGAGTTCCGCCGCACGCCGGCCGGCTTCAGCGTCGCGGACGTGGGCAGCCTCAACGGCACCTACGTGAACCGGGAGCGGATCGACGAGGTGCCGCTGAACAACGGCGACGAGGTCCAGATCGGGAAGTACCGGCTGGTGTTCTTCGCCGGCCACAACCGGGGGTACTGAAACCAACGTCGGCAGGAGCCCGAGTGAATACGAATACCCCTTCCTCTTCTCTCGGGGCGGCCACCCCTGCGTCGTCGTCCGGTCCGCAGACGGACCGGGGCGGGCGCGGGGTGGTCGCGGGCCCCAGGCAGCCGGTCCGCGCGGAGCGGTCCGGCGGGCGGCGGCGCGGCTCGGACGAGCTGCTGAGCATCGGTGCGGTGCTGGCCTTCCTGCGCGACGACTTCCCCGAGGTCACCATCTCCAAGATCCGCTTCCTGGAGGCGGAGGGGCTGGTCGAGCCTCAGCGCACGCCCTCGGGGTACCGCAAGTTCAGCCCGGCCGACGTCGAGCGGCTGGCGTACGTGCTGCGGATGCAGCGCGACCACTACCTCCCGCTGCGGGTGATCCGCGAGCACCTGGACGCGATCGAGCGCGGGGAGAGCCCGCCCGCGCTGCCCTCCGCCGCCGACGCCCGGCCGGGTCCGCTGGAGGAGGCGGACCGCGAACTGGTCGCCTCGGCCGACGCCTCCGCCGGGGTCCGGCTCGGGCGTGCCGAACTGCTCGCCGCCGCCGAGGCGGGGGAGCGGGACCTGGCGGAGTGGGAGGCCTACGGGCTGCTCGCGCCCGGGCCGGACGGCGGCTACGACGGCGAGGCGCTGCAGGTGGCCCGGCTGGTCGCGGAGCTCGGCCGGTACGGGCTGGAGCCGCGGCACCTGCGGGCCATGAAGGCGGCGGCGGACCGCGAGATCGCGCTGGTCGAGCAGGTGGTGGCGCCGCTGCGCCGGCATCGGAACCCGCAGACCAGGGCGCACGCGGAGGCCACCGCGCGGGAGCTGGCCACCCTGTCGGTGCGGCTGCACGCGGCGATGGTGCAGGCCGGACTGCGGACCCACGGGTAGTGCCGCGCCGCCGGCGCGGCGCGCTGACCAGCGGCGTCGGTCCTGCGCTTTCATATCCGGGGTCGGAGCCATAGGGTTGCGTGTGTGAATGAGCTCGACGTCGTGGGTGTCCGAGTGGAGATGCCTTCCAGCCAGCCGATCGTGCTGCTGCGGGAGGTCGGGGGAGATCGGTACCTGCCGATCTGGATCGGCCCCGGCGAGGCGACCGCGATCGCCTTCGCCCAGCAGGGCATGACGCCGGTGCGCCCGCTGACGCACGACCTGTTCAAGGACGTCCTGGAGGCGCTCGGCCAGCAGCTCACCGAGGTGCGGATCACCGACCTCCGGGAGGGCGTGTTCTACGCCGAGCTGGTGTTCGCCGGCGGGGTCGAGGTGAGCGCCCGGCCGTCCGACGCGATAGCGCTGGCCCTGCGGACCGGTACGCCGATCTATGGCAGCGAGGAGGTGCTCGCCGAGGCGGGCATCGCGATCCCGGACGAGCAGGAGGACGAGGTGGAGAAGTTCCGCGAGTTCCTCGACCAGGTGTCGCCGGAGGACTTCGGCGGGAGCGGCCCGCAGTAGGACGGGCGGGCGCGGTGCGGCCGGGGGTCGGCCGTTTTGCCAAAAGCCGTCCACCTACCCACACTAGGGGCACGAAAAACCACTCTTCTGAGTGAGGTGGTTTGCCCGGCCCGGCGTGGCGATCGTTGACGGGTCATAGGGGACTGCCTACCGTCAGGAGTGGCTGTCCGGGTGGCCGATGCCCGCAGTCGGGTTGCCCGCAGCACACGTGGACGGAGGTAGGTATGAGCAGCACCGGCGATGACGCGGTCGTGGGAGGCCTGTGCGCCCTGCACCTCCCGCGCACCGCCAGCACCGTGACCGACCTGCCCCGGCTGGGCAGGTTCCCCGCCGTACAGGCCGGCCAGCCCGCCATCGAGCAGCTGCCGCCGACCTCCGAACTGCTGGGCTTCCGCGGGCCGACCGCGTGCGCGGCGGCCGGCATCACGTACCGCCAGCTGGACTACTGGGCCCGTACCGGGCTGCTGGAGCCGAGCGTCCGGACGGCGTACCCGGCGACCAGCCAGCGGCTCTACAGCTTCCGCGACGTGCTGCTGCTGAAGATCGTCAAGCGGCTGCTGGACGCGGGCGTCTCCTTGCAGAACATCCGGGTGGCCGTCGCCCATCTGCAGGCCGCCGAGCAGGCCGACCTGGCCGGGCTGACGCTGATGTGCGACGGCGCGACGGTCTACGAGTGCACCACGCCGCAGCAGGTGGTCGACCTGCTGAAGGGCGGTCAGGGGGTCTTCGGCATCGCGGTCGGGGCGGTCTGGCAGGAGCTGGAGCTGGTCCTCGGACGGCTGCACGCGGAGCGGACCGACACCGGCGAGACGCTGGTCGGCAACGACCCGGCAGACGAACTCGCCCAGCGCCGCAACCGGGCGGTCTGAGCACACGTCACGACGAGGCCGTGGGGCCCGCCGGGGGGCCCGGCGGGCCCCCCGCCCCGGGGGGGGGTGCGGGGGGGGGGGGGCGGGGGGGGGGGGGGGGGGGGGGGCCGCGGGGGGGGGGGGGGGGGGAGCGGGCCCCCCCCCCCCCCCCCCCCCCCCCCCGGGGGGGCCCCCCCCCCCCCCCCCGGGGGGGGGGGGCCCGGGGGGGCCCCCCGCCCCCCCCCACGGCCTCGTCGTCGTTTCCGGTGGAGCGATCGAGGGAGGGCGTGTGGGGGGCGGCACGGCGATGGCGGGTCTGCTGAGACGCAGGGCCGGCCTGCTGCGGATCCGGCTGCGGCAGCGGCGGACGCAGCGCAGGGTCTTCCAGCTGGCGACGGTGCTCTGCTCGCTGGCGCTGGCGCCGAGCGCCTGGCTGTGGTTCGCGGCCGGGGATCGGGTCGGCACCGTGGAGAGCGCGCCGTCCGCGCCGGTGGCGGTGGTGTTCGGCGCCGGGCTCGACCAGGGCCGGCCCTCGCCGTACCTGGAGCACCGGCTGGTGGCCGCGCTGGACCTGTACCGGGAGGGGAAGGTGCAGGCCATCCTGGTCACCGGCGACAACGGGCGGATCGAGTACGACGAGCCGGACGCGATGTACCGCTACCTGACCGAGCACGGGGTGCCGGGGACGCGGGTGGTGCGGGACTACGCGGGCTTCGACACCTGGAACTCCTGCACCCGGGCGCACCGGATCTTCGGGGTGGACCGGGCGGTGCTGGTGAGCCAGGACTTCCACGTCCGGCGGGCGCTGGCGCTGTGCGAGGCGGCGGGCATCCGGTCGTACGCGGTCGCGGTGCCGGAGTTGCACGACGAGACCTGGCTGTACGGCGGGCTGCGGGAGGTGGCCGGGGCCGGGAAGGCGGCGTTCAGCGCGCTGGTTCAGCCCGACCCGGTGTTCCTCGGGCCCACGGAGGACGGCATCCCGAAGGCGCTGGCGGCGGCCGCGGAGCGGTAGACCCGGGCCGGGTTCGACCGCGTTGTCGTACCCGTGCGCGATGATCAGCGGGTGCGGTCTCTGCCGAGCATCATCCACCTCGACATGGACGCCTTCTTCGCGGCGGTGGAGCAGGCGGCCAAGCCGAGCCTGCGCGGCAAGCCGGTGATCGTGGGCGGGCTCGGTGGGCGCGGGGTGGTGGCCACGGCCTCGTACGAGGCGCGCCGGTTCGGGGTGCACTCGGCGATGCCGATGGCGCAGGCGCGCCGGCTGTGCCCGAACGCGGCGTTCCTGGCCGGGCGGTTCGAGGCGTACCGGCAGAACAGCGAGATCGTGATGGGGCTGCTGCGCGAACTGTCGCCGCTGGTGCAGCCGTTGAGCCTGGACGAGGCCTTCGTGGACCTGGCGGCCGGGCCGTACGGGCCGGCGCTGGCGGAGGCCGACCACGCGACCGGTGAGCGGCTGGTGCTGGCCATCGGGGAGGACCTGCGGGCGGACATCCACCGGCTGACCGGGCTGACCGGTTCGGTGGGTGCGGCTGGCTCCAAGCTGATGGCGAAGATCGCCTCCGAGCGGGCCAAGCCGGACGGGCTGGTGCTGATCGAGCCCGGGCAGGAGAAGGCCGTGCTCGGGCCGATGCCGGTCCGGGCACTGCCCGGGATCGGGCCGGCCACCGAGCAGGTACTGCGGCGGGCCGGGCTGACCCTGGTGGCCGACCTGGCGGAGGCGGGGGAGGCGGAGCTGGTCGCGCTGGTCGGGCGGGCGCACGGCGCCGGGATCCACCAGATGGCGATAGGCCTGGACGAGCGGCCGGTGGTGGCGGACCAGGACGCCAAGTCCGTGTCGGTGGAGGACACCTACGAGGTGGACCTGGCCGACCGCGAGCGGGTGCTGCGCGAGGTGGAGGCGCTGGCCGTCCGGTGCGTGCGGCGGCTGCGGGCGGCCGGGCGCTCGGGGCGGACGGTGGTGCTCAAGGTGCGGCGGTTCGACTTCTCGACGCTGACCCGCTCCGAGACGCTGGGCGGCCCCACGGACGACGAGGCGGTGGTCGTCGCGACGGCGCGGCGGCTGGCCGAGCAGGTCGACATCACCGGCGGGGTGCGGCTGCTCGGTGTCGGGGTGGCCCAGCTCGCCGACTACACCCAGGAGGACCTGTTCGCCCAGGCGCAGCGGGAGGAGGCGGCGGAGCAGGCGGAGAAGGGGGCCGCGGCCGAGGAGGCGGAGGAGGAGCCGGAGGCCGTCGTGGTGCGGCGCTGGCTGCCCGGGCAGGACGTCCGGCACACCGAGTTCGGGCCGGGGTGGGTGCAGGGCAGCGGCGTGGGCCGGGTCACCGTGCGGTTCGAGACGCCGTGGAGCGGGCCGGGGCGGGTGCGGACCTTCGCGGTCGACGACCCGGCGCTGGAGGCCGCCCGGCCGCTGCCGCTGCGGCGGCCGGAGGAGGGGGCCGACGAGGGGGCCGATGCGGGGGAGTGAAACGCGAAGCGGCCCCGCCCGGTGGGGGAGTACCGGGTGGGGCCGCGTTCACCGTGCCGGCTCTCGGGCGGTCGTGATGCCCTCACGACGGTCCGCGGGCCGGGCCGCCGCGCCCTGTCCCGGAGCGCGGCGGCCGGACGCCCTGGTCAGGCGTCGGTCTTGACCAGCGTGTCGCTGGGCTCCCGCTGCGCCGTGCCGGCGACGACGGTGGCCGGCTTGACGCTGCGGATCAGGAAGGGGACGACGCCAGCGACGACGCAGACCACGGCGGCGGTCCAGAACGCGTGCTTGAAGGCGTCCAGGGTGGGCAGCGACAGCGGGATCTGCGGCGGCAGCTTCATGGTGTCGCCGGTCAGGATCGCGGCCATCACGGCGGTGCCGATCGCGCCGCCGACGGTGCGCAGCACGGAGTTCATGCCGTTGGCGATGCCGCTCTGCTCGACCGGGACGGCGCCGTTGATGTAGGCGGGCATCGCCGAGAAGGCGAGGCCGATGCCGAGGCCGAAGATCGCCGAGGCGGTGTAGATGTCGCCCTCGGCGCTGTGCCGCAGGGCCAGGTAGGCCATCGAGATGGCGCCGAGCACGCCGCCGGCGACGAGCGGCAGGCGCGGGCCGCGGCGGGCGATCAGCAGGGCGCCGAGCGGGGCGGCGACCATCGAGCCGATCGCGGACGGCAGCAGCATGATGCCGGCGTGCAGGACGGTGGCGGTGAAGCCGTAGTGGGTGATCACCGCGGGCGCCTGGGCGAAGTTGCTGATGACCATGAACGAGCCGTACATGCCGAAGCCGATCAGCAGGCCGGCGAGGTTGGTGAAGGCGACGGCCGGGCGGGACATCATCTTCATGTCGACCAGCGGGTGCGCGACCTTGGTCTCGATGATCCCCCAGACCAGGGCGACCACGGCGGCGACGGCGAACAGGCCGAGGGTCTTGGTCGACGTCCAGCCCCAGTGGTTGCCCTGGCTGACCGCGACCAGCAGTGCGGAGAGCCAGCCGGCCAGGGTGATGGCGCCGAGCGGGTCGGCGCCGCCTTCCTTGTCGGTGACCGGGTCGGACGGGACGCGGATGGCGACCAGGGCGACCGCGATCAGGCCGAAGAGCAGGCCCATCCAGAAGATCGACTTGTAGTTCCAGTGCTCCAGCAGGAGACCGGTGGCGACCAGGCCGAGGCCGGAGCCGACGCCCATCGAGGCGCTGATGGCGGCGACGCCGCCGGTGACCTTCTGCTTGGGCAGCTCGTCGCGGACGATGCTGATCGCCAGCGGCATCACGCCACCGCCGGCGCCCTGCAGGACGCGGGCGACGACCAGCCAGGTGAAGGAGTGCGTGCAGACGGCCAGCGCCGAGCCGGCGACCAGGCCGACCAGCGAGATCAGCAGCATGGGCTTACGGCCCCGCAGGTCGCCGAAGCGGCCCAGGAGGGGAGTCAGCACAGCGGCGGAGAGCAGGTTGGCGGTCATCAGCCAGGTGATGCTGGAGGCCGAGACGCTCAGTTCCTTGGCCAGCGAGGGCAGGATCGGGACGACCGCGGTCTGCACCACGCTGAACGACAGCATCGCCAGGATGAGGGCCGGCAGGACCCGGGCGCTGCTCTGCTTCTCGGCCGCGGTGGTGGGCTGGGGTGCCTCACTCACGGTTGCTTCCTCCCGTACATAGTGAATGAACTGAAGTAACGATGCTGTAGATACTTCATAGTGTCAAATATCGAGCGGTTAAGCTTTGGCAAAGGAGAACGGCCGGACGCTCCGCGGGCGCACGGCGAAGGGCCCCGGACGACGTCCGGGGCCCTTCGTTGCCGGGGTGGAGACGCTAGGAGAGCGGCCTCATCGCCGCCGGGCGGGGGGCCTCGGCAGCCCCGGCGGCGGCCGCTGCCGGGGTGTCGTCGTGCACCTCGACCTGCTCGCGGCGCAGCTCCTCCCGGACCACCTCCTCCGCCGTGTAGCGCTCGACCACCAGGCGGACCCGCTCGATCGGGGCGAGGTACTTGCGGACCACCAGGCGCTCCTCGCGCAGGGTGACCTCCTCCACGGCCTCGGCGATCTCCTTCTCCGTCAGCGAGGCGCGCTCGGTCTCGCTCACCGGCATCCGCTCGACCCGGACGCGCTCGCGGACCACCGGCACGCGGCGCTCGATCTGCTCGCTGGTCACGTACTTGCGCAGCTTCGCGGTGCCCACCGCGTGCCACTCGGTAGTGATGTCCAGCCGCTCCTCGCGGCAGGTGATCTCCACCGGGCCGCTGGGCGCGGAGGTGGCCGCCCCGGCCGGGCGCTCGGGGGCGGTGGCGGCGGGGGCGGTGTGAGCGGTGTGGGCGGGAGCGGCACCGGTACCGGTACCGGTCGGTGCCGGCTGCGGCTTGGGTTCGACCGCCGGGGCGGTGGCGGCGGGCGCGGGGGTGGCGGCGGGCGCGGGGGTGCTGAGGGTCCGCACGGTGGCCTCCGGGGCGGTGCTGGCGGTCGAGGGGGTGGTGGTCTTGGCCGCGACGGCCGCGGCGGGTTCGGGAGCGTGGGGTTCGACGGAGCGGAAGGCGAGCGGCCGGGCGGTCGCGGCGGCGGCCGCCGCGGTGGTGCCGAAGTCGAGGTCGGGCTGCGCCGTGCGGACCGGCTCGGCGGCCGCCGGGCGGCCGTCCACCGGGGTGTCCAGGCCGTAGTAGCGGTACAGCTGGAGCTCCTGGGCGGGCGACAGGTGCTGGCCGACGCCGAAGTCCGGCGACTCCTTGACCAGCGACTTGTCGTACGGAACCCGGAGCTCCTCGCCGGAGAACTCGCTGGTGGTGAGCGGGACGAAGGCGTCCCGGCCGAAGATGCCGGTCCGGACGGCGGCCCACTCGGGTCGGCCGGTGGCGTCGTCCAGGTACACCTCGTCGACGGTGCCGATCTTGTCTCCGTTGCGGTCGACCGCCTTGTGGCCGATGAGGTCCCGGGGGTCGATGTCGGTCTGCACTCTTTCCTCCAGTGCGCTGCGCCTGCGGAACTCCCGCAGGTACGGCGGCCGGAGCTCCCCGCCCGTCCGCCACTTCACACCAAAAGCCATCTATCGGACGGGCGCGACCGGGGTGCGTCCGGACGGGCTGCCCGCTGGGCCGTCCGGGGGCCCTCATGCCACGCGCGTAGACCCCGAGTGACCTGACACACCCGTGATCGGGAGGCCTCCCGCTGGTACCCTGGGCCCCGACCGCCGAGCCCGCGCGGGAGAGTCCCCGCCCGCGAAAACCGCTGGTAGGGGCGCCGAAGGAGCAACTCCTCCCCGGAATCTCTCAGGCATCAGTACCGTGCGGGATAGGTCACTCTGGAAAGCAGGGCAGGAGCGTCGGCGCGGGAGCCGGCGACCACCACCCTCACCGACGGTGCAAGCCGACGGAGCGCCACAGCGCGACGTGCGGGCGAAGCTCTCAGGTCCCGATGACAGAGGGGGAGGCCTGTCGGGTGCGTCCGCCCACGGCCCTTCCGCTGTCCGCAGCGGTGAAGGCCGGCCGGCGTGCGCACCCCCCGCCGGTCCGTGACCAGGAGGCCTCGACCACCATGAACGCCCAGCCGAACGCGGGACGCCCCACCGGCGCCTCGACCCTCACCGAGCTTGAGCTGGCCAGCCCCTTCGAGAACCGCCACATCGGCCCCGACGCCGCGGCGCAGGAGAAGATGCTGGCGTCCGTGGGCTACGGCTCGCTGGACGAGCTCGCCGCCACCGCCGTTCCCGAGGCGATCCGCTCCATCACCGCCCTGGACCTGCCCGCCGGGCGCACCGAGGCCGAGGTGCTGGCCGAGCTGCGCGAGCTGGCCGGCCGCAACCGGGTGCTCCAGCCGATGATCGGCCTGGGCTACTACGGCACCTTCACCCCGCCGGTGATCCTGCGCAACGTCATGGAGAACCCGGCCTGGTACACCGCCTACACGCCGTACCAGCCGGAGATCTCGCAGGGCCGCCTGGAGGCGCTGCTCAACTTCCAGACCGTGGTCTCCGACCTGACCGGTCTGCCCACCTCCGGCTCCTCGCTGCTGGACGAGGGCACCGCGGCCGCCGAGGCGATGTCGCTCGCCCGCCGCGTCACCAAGGTCAAGGGTGGCGTCTTCCTGGTCGACGCCGAGACCCTGCCGCAGACCGTCGCGGTGATCAACACCCGTGCCGTGCCGACCGGTGTCGAGGTCGTCGTCGCCGACCTGTCCGCGGGCATCCCGGCCGAGATCGCCGAGCGCGGCGTCTTCGGCGTGCTGCTCCAGTACCCGGGCGCCACCGGCGTGGTCCGCGACCTCACCCCGGTGATCGAGCAGGCGCACGGCCTGGGCGCGATCGTCGCCGTCGCCGCCGACCTGCTGGCCCTCACCCTGCTCAAGTCGCCGGGCGAGCTCGGCGCCGACATCGCGTGTGGCACCTCGCAGCGCTTCGGCGTCCCGATGGGCTTCGGCGGCCCGCACGCCGGCTACCTGTCGGTGCGCGCCGAGTACGCCCGCTCGCTGCCCGGCCGCCTGGTCGGCGTCTCCGTCGACGCGGACGGCAACCGCGCCTACCGCCTGGCGCTGCAGACCCGCGAGCAGCACATCCGCCGCGAGAAGGCCACCAGCAACATCTGCACCGCCCAGGTGCTGCTCGCCGTGATGGCCTCGATGTACGCCGTCTACCACGGCCCGGACGGCCTGGCCGACATCGCCCGCCGCACCCACCGCTACGCCGCCGCCCTCGCCGAGGGCCTGCGGGCCGGTGGCGTCGAGCTGCTGCACGGCGAGTTCTTCGACACCGTCACCGCCGTGGTGCCGGGCCGCGCCGCCGAGATCGCCGAGGCCGCCCGCGCCCAGGGCATCAACGTGTACCAGGACGGCGCGGACCGGATCTCGGTCTCCACCGACGAGACCACCACGCGCGAGCACCTGGCCGGCGTCTGGGCCGCGTTCGGCGTCCCCGCCGTCGAGGTCGCCGAGAGCGCCGACACGCTGCCCGCCGTGCTGCTGCGCGAGGACGAGTACCTGACCCACCCGGTCTTCCACAGCCACCGCTCGGAGACCGCCATGCTGCGCTACCTGCGCCGCCTGTCGGACCGGGACTACGCGCTGGACCGCGGCATGATCCCGCTGGGCTCCTGCACCATGAAGCTCAACGCGACCACCGAGATGGAGGCGGTCACCTGGCCCGAGTTCGGCCAGCTGCACCCCTTCGCGCCGATCGAGCAGGCCCAGGGCTACCTAACCCTGATCCGCCAGCTGGAGCAGCAGCTCGTCGAGGTCACCGGCTACGACGCCGTCTCGATCCAGCCGAACGCCGGCTCCCAGGGCGAGCTGGCCGGCCTGCTGGCCGTCCGCGCCTACCACCACGCCAACGGCGACACCCAGCGCGACGTCTGCCTGATCCCCTCCTCGGCGCACGGCACCAACGCCGCCTCCGCGGTGATGGCCGGCATGCGCGTGGTCGTGGTCAAGACCCTGGTCGACGGCGACGTGGACGTCGACGACCTGAAGGCCAAGATCGAGCAGCACCGCGACAACCTCGCCGTGCTGATGGTCACCTACCCGTCGACCCACGGCGTGTACGAGACCCAGATCACCGAGATCTGCGCCCTGGTGCACGAGGCCGGCGGCCAGGTGTACGTCGACGGTGCCAACCTGAACGCCCTGGTCGGCCTCGCCAAGCCGGGCAAGTTCGGCGCGGACGTCTCGCACCTGAACCTGCACAAGACCTTCTGCATCCCGCACGGCGGTGGCGGCCCGGGCGTCGGCCCGGTCGCGGTGCGCGCCCACCTGGCGCCGTACCTGCCGAACCACCCGCTGCAGGAGGAGGCCGGCCCGGCCACCGGCGTCGGCCCGATCTCGGCCGCGCCGTGGGGCTCGGCGGCGATCCTGCCGATCTCCTGGGCGTACGTCCGGCTGATGGGCGGCGAGGGCCTGAAGCACGCGACCCAGGTCGCCGTGCTGAACGCCAACTACATCGCCAAGCGCCTCGCCCCGCACTTCCCGGTGCTCTACACCGGCCCGGGCGGGCTGGTCGCGCACGAGTGCATCATCGACCTGCGCCCGCTGACCAAGGAGACGGGCGTGACGGTGGACGACATCGCGAAGCGCCTGATCGACTACGGGTTCCACGCGCCGACGATGTCCTTCCCGGTGGCCGGCACGCTGATGATCGAGCCGACCGAGTCCGAGGACCTGCACGAGATCGACCGCTTCTGCGAGGCGATGATCGCGATCCGCGGCGAGATCGACAAGGTCGGCTCGGGCGAGTGGGCGGCCGAGGACAACCCGCTGCGCAACGCCCCGCACACCGCCGCCTCGCTGGCCGGCGACTGGGCGCACGGCTACGCGCGGCAGGAGGCCGTCTTCCCGGCCGGCGTGAACCCGGCGGACAAGTACTGGCCGCCGGTGAGCCGGATCGACGGCGCGTACGGCGACCGCAACCTGGTCTGCTCCTGCCCGCCGCTGGACGAGTACGGCGTCTGATCGACCGACAGGCTGATCGGCTGACGGGCTGACGGGCTGATCGGCTGACGGGCTGATCGGCGACGGGCCGATCGGTACGGACACGAGGCAGGGCCCCGGCGAAACGCTTCGCCGGGGCCCTGCCGGTTCCCCCTTGCGTTCGGCGGCTGCCCCCGCCGCGCGGTCAGGCCGCGTGGGCGACCGGGCGGCGCGGGGCGATCACCCGGCCGTCGGGCAGCAGCTCTCCGGTGTCCTCGAACAGGACGACGCCGTTGCAGAGCAGGCTCCAGCCCTGCTCCGGGTGGCAGGCCATCGGCACGGCCGCCTCGCGGTCCTCCGACTCGGCCGATGGGCACTCAGGACGGTGCTGGCACATACGCGTACCCTCGCTTCGCTCTGCGATCCTCCCCGTGATGCGGCCGCCGACGAACGAACGTCGGGAACCGCCGCGGTGGCCGGATTCTGTCCGTGCGCCGGCCAGGTGTGGACCAGCGCTCAAGTGGGTAGGACAGGGGTCCTTCCACGCTGGTTCCCAGTGTCGGCATCTGCGGACGCGCGCGCAGGCATTTCGTGACATGCGCCACAACTCCCGGGTAGAGATCACCCGTTCAGGTGGGCCGAGCCGGAATCCGCGCACCGGTGGGTCACTCGGCGGATGGCCCGGCGGGGCCATCCGCAATGGCCCGTCCGGGTGAGTGCCGTTCGAGTGGCGGGCGGGCGGTCGTGGACACGACAGAGGGCCGCCGGGCGATGGTGCCCGGCGGCCGTGTGGCGGTGGTGGGTTCAGGAGGAGCCGAGCAGCAGTGGCCGGGTCAGTGGCGCCCGGGCGAGCAGTGGCAGCAACTCCGCCGCCGGCTGGGCGCGGTGCGCGGTGACGCCGAGCGGCGCCGGGGCGAGCGGGATCAGCAGGTCGGCGGACGGGCCGGCCTCGGGGCTGTGCAGCCACAGCGCCGTCGCGTACTGGCCGGGGAAGGTGAGCAGCCGGGGCTGGCACTGGGCCCGGGAGCCCTGGGCGAGCTGCCAGGCCTGGCGCAGCGCCCGGACCGTCGAGTCGAGGTAGGGGCCGGCGGTGAAGTGGGAGAAGGTGTGGCCCTCGGCGCTCTGCACCACCTCGGCGGCGGCCGCCACCTCGGGACCGTCCTTGATCAGGAAGCGCCAGCCCGTCCGGCGGGCGGCGGACAGCTCGGCGCGCGGGCCGTCCAGGACGTGGACGGCCAGGGGGTGGGCGGGCAGCAGCGGTCCGGTCGGATGGAGCAGCGCTGCGGCGGCCGGTTGGCGCAGCGCGGTCTGCGAGTCGAGCGCGCCCAGGACGGCGCGCAGGGCGCTCGGTGGGGGCTGGGGGGTCTGCAGAGTCATGGCGGGGTCCGCCCTCCGTGCGAGATCGGCGTGCGAGTGCGGCATACCGGCGTGGCGCGGTGCGTCAGCGCTGACGGGACTGGCCGTGTCCGGTTGTGCATGATCGCGGTGCCGGCGCGGTCGCCGCCGTCGACGAGGACTCGGGGCGGGAACCGACCGGCCGGAGCGCAGTGCGAATTTCATCGAACAGGTGCGCAGGGTGACCTGTTTATCACAGGCGGTGGCGCCGGGCAAGTCGATTGATTTGGTGAATCACCGTCAGATTCCTTGCATTGCAAGCCAGTACGAGCATTCGGGTATCGATCTTCGGGGTGGGCATGATGCTTGCACGATTCGACGGCCGGTGGCTCTGGAGGAGGGGACCGTGGGCGAGAAGGTCGTGGCCACGCGAGCGGAACTGGCGGACCGGCAGCTGTACCGACGCAAGCTGCAGGCGTGCCAGGACGCGCTCGGGCGGATGCTCGACGAGAACCGCTTCGACCGGCCGCGGGCGGTGATGGGCCTGGAGATCGAACTCAACCTGGCCGACGACCAGGGCCTGCCGGTGATGAGCAACGCGCAGGTGCTGAGCGCGATCGGTTCCAGCGACTTCCAGACCGAGCTCGGCCGCTTCAACATCGAGGTGAACATCGCCCCGCACCGGCTGTGCGGGCATGTCTTCGACGAACTGCGCGAGGAGATCGACACCGGGCTGCGCTACGCCGACCGGCAGGCCGCCGAGGCCGGCGCCCGGATCGTCATGGTGGGGATCCTGCCGACCCTGGAGCACGCCCACACCGGGCTGGACGCGATGAGCGGCAACCAGCGCTACAGCCTGCTCAGCGACCAGATCCTGGCCGCCCGGGGCGAGGACATCGCGCTCGACATCGAGGGCGTCGAGCACCTGCAGCTGGAGTCGATCACCATGGTCGCCGAAGCGGCCGCGACCTCGCTGCAACTGCACCTGCAGGTGACGCCGCAGCGGTTCTCCTCGGTGTGGAACGCGGCCCAGGCGATCTGCGGCCCGCAGCTCGCGCTCGGCGCCAACTCGCCCTTCCTGTTCGGCCGGGAGCTGTGGCGGGAGACCCGGCCGGTGCTGTTCCAGCAGGCCTGCGACACCCGTTCGGCCGAGCTCAAGGCCCAGGGCGTGCGCCCCATCACCTGGTTCGGCGAGCGCTGGGTGGACTCGGCGTACGACCTGTTCGAGGAGAACCTGCGGTACTTCCCGGCGCTGCTGCCGATCTGCGACGACGAGGACCCGCTGAAGGCACTGGCCTCCGGCAGCGCGCCCCGGCTCGCCGAGATGCGGCTGCACAACGGCACCATCTACCGCTGGAACCGGCCGGTGTACGACATCGCCGGGGGGGTCGCCCATCTGCGGGTGGAGAACCGGGCGCTGCCCGCCGGGCCCACGGTGGCCGACACCCTGGCCAACGCCGCCTTCTACTACGGGCTGGTCCGGGTGCTCGCCTCGCAGCCCCGGCCGGTGTGGACCCGGCTGCCCTTCGAGCGGGCGGACGAGAACTTCCGGCAGGGCGCGCGGTACGGCATCGACGCGGTGTTCCACTGGCCGCGCTCCGGCCGGGGCGGCCGCGGCGGGCTGCAGACGGTGCCCGCCGTCGACCTGGTGCTGGACGAGCTGCTGCCGATGGCCCACCAGGGCCTGGACGAGTGGGGCGTCGAGGCCGCCGACCGGGACCGCTACCTGGGGATCATCGAGCAGCGCTGCCTGCGCCGCACCAACGGCGCGGCCTGGCAGAGCGCGACCTTCCACCGGCTGCGCGAGCGGTACGGGATGGACCGGCCGGCCGCGCTCGCCGCGATGACCCGCCGCTACGCCGAGCTGATGCGCGCCGGCGAGCCGGTGCACACCTGGCCGGTGGGCTGAGCGCGACCCCGGCTGTGCCAGGATGATCGTTCCCGCGGCCGGTCGGCCGCGGGAACGACCGCCTGTCTGGAGCCCCCGTGACCACCGCCCCGAGCGAGCCGGAGACGGCGACGCCCACTCGCCGGCTGCTCGGCGCGGAGCTGCTGATCGTGCTCGGCCTCTCGCTCGGCGCCAGCGGGATCAGCGCGCTGATCAGCTTCGCCGGTTCGCTGACCGAACCGCTGAAGCTCGGCCAGCAGGTCGCCACGCTGAACGGCTCCCGCGCGCCCGGCCGGCCCTGGCTGGACCTGGTGTGGCAGCTGTACTACATCGGGCGCGGGCTGATGCCGGTGGTGCTGGTCGGCTACCTGCTGCTGCGCGAGGGCGCCGCGCTGCGGGTGCTGGGTTTCGACCTCGGGCAGAAGCTGCGCGACCTGGGCCGGGGCGCGGCCGTGGCGGCGGCGATCGGTGGCTCCGGGCTGGCGCTGTACCTGGCCTCGCAGGCGGCCGGGTACAACCTGACTGTGGCGCCCTCGGGGCTGCCGGACGTGTGGTGGCGGGTGCCGGTGCTGGTGCTGTCGGCCTGGCAGAACGCGATCCTGGAGGAGGTCGTCGTCCTCGGCTACCTGCTGCGCCGGCTGGGGCAGCGGGGCTGGTCCTGGCCGGCGGCGCTGGTGGCGAGTTCGGTGCTGCGCGGCTCGTACCACCTGTACCAGGGGGTCGGCGGGCTGGTCGGCAACATGGTGATGGGCGCCGTGTTCTGCCTGCTGTACCGGCGCTGGGGGCGGGTGATGCCGCTGGTGGCGGCGCACGCGCTGATCGACACGGTGGCCTTCGTCGGGTACGCGCTGCTGGCCGGGCACGTCAGCTGGCTGCCGACCCCCTGAGCGGGAGCGACGGCTCGCGCGGCGGGCGCCCCAGCAGCCGGTCGACGTGCCGGCGCTCCAGGCCCTGCCCGGGGTCGATCCGCAGCAGCAGGCGGTCGCGGCGCCAGAGCGAGTTGCGGATCAGCCGGGTCGGGATCACGTCGTCGACCCAGGCGAACGGGCGGCCGGCGGCGTAGCGCAGCAGCGGGGCCCACTTGGCGGCGGAGAACAGCTCCATCAGCGGGACGCGCGGATCGCCCGGCTGCGGGACGTAGCCGGTGAAGCGGACCACCGGGAGCGGGTCCAGGCCGATCGCCGGGGCGATGTGGGTGTTGGCGTGCTCCTCCCAGGTGGTGGCCCAGACGAGTTCGTAACTGCCGGCGAGTTCGCGCAGCCAGCGGCCATGCCGGGCGGAGAGCAGGACGGAGTAGCCGAGCAGGGTGTGGGTGTCGAACCCGGCGTCCGGATGCGGGCAGACCGGGTTGAGGACGCCGTCGACGTCCAGGAACAGCAGTGGCTTCGGCACTGGTAGGGCCCCCAGGTGAAAGGTGTTTCCTCCTTGGTCGGACGAACCGGAACCATCCATGGTTGCTTTTCGGCGGGCGCACGCGGGGCGCACGGGCGCTCACGGCGCGGGCACGGATTCCCGGACGGCCTCCGGTGCGTCCGTGGTGCTCCGGCGGGAGAGCCGGCGCACCTGCGGGTCGACCAGGACGGCGGCGCCGAGCAGCAGGCAGAGCACGGCACAGGCCCAGAGCGCGCCGGACAGGCCGAGCGCGGCCGCGGCCGGGCCGGCCAGCGCGGTGCCGACCGGCGCCAGCGAGAGGGAGCCGAGTTCGTCGTAGGCCGAGACCCGGGAGAACGCCTCCTCCGGGATCTCCTGCCGGAGCGCGACCATCCAGTTGACGCCGAAGACGGTGACGCCGACGCCGGAGAGGAACATCGCGGCGATCAGCACCGGCAGCGGCGCGGCGACGGCCAGCGCGAGGGCGGGCGCGCCGAACAGGAACACGCCCCAGTTGCCGACCAGCAGGATGCGGCGGGGGCGCCAGCGCACCATCAGCAGCCCGGTGACCACCAGGCCGACCCCGTAGGCGGACATCGCCAGGCCCCAGGCGCCCGCGCCGCCGAGCCGGTCCTTGGCCACCGCGGGCCCGTAGACCGCTTCGACCGCGTTGACGCAGGCGACCACGACGGCGAACTGCAGCACGATCACCCAGAGCCAGCGGCGGGAGACGAACTCCCGCCAGCCGTCCCGCAGATCGCGCAGCATGCCGCCGCCGGAGGGTGCCGGGGCCCGCTCCGGTTCGAGGAGGAAGCGGAGTGCGGAGGCGGCCAGGAAGCACAGGGCGTCCAGGGCGAGTACCCAGCCGGGGCCGACCGCGGCGGTGAGCGCGCCGCCGAGCGCGGCGCCGCCGATCTGGGCGGCGTTCTGGCCCATCCGGAAGACCGAGAAGGCGCGGGCGGCGTGCTCCTGGGGGACGGCCTGCATGATCATCCCGCCGGCCGCGGGGGAGTAGAGCGCGTACCCGGCGCCGCCGGCGGCGGAGAGCAGCAGCAGCTGCCAGAGCCGGGCGTGCCCGGCCAGTACGAGGGCGGCCAGGACGGCCTGGGAGACGGCGCTGAACAGGTTGGCGGCGACCATGACGTGGTGGCGCGGCAGCCGGTCGGCGAGGGTGCCGCCGACCACGAGGAACAGGACGGTGGGCAGCAGGCGGGCGGCGGTGACGTAGCCGACCTCGGTGGTGCCGCCGCCGGCGTTCAGGACGGCGAAGGCGGTGGCGATCGGGGCGCCGGCGTTGCCGAGCCCGCTGACCACGGTGGCGGCGGTCTGGATGCGGAAGTTGCGGCTCGCCCAGGCGGTCCGGCGCGGGTGCGGGGCGGTGGGGTGCGGGGGAGTGGGGGTCGGCACCCGGTGACTATGGCCGGAGTTCGTACAGGTGTCCACGGGGTTTTCATGCGTGACGACCGGTTTCAGCCGAGGTGGCCCCAGAGGAAGGTGAGGGTGCGGCGCCAGGCGATCCGGGCCTGCAGCGGGTCGTGGGTGCCGATCAGGTTCTCGTCGTTCATGAAGGCGTGCCCGGCCGGGTAGAAGTGGATCTCGGGGCGGACGTCGGTGGCCTCGCCGATCCGGATCGCCGCCTCGTCGACCGCCGTCATCGGGATGGAGCCGTCCAACTCGCCGAAGTGGCCGAGGACATGGGCCGTCAGGCCGCGGTAGTCGAAGTCCGGGTCGGGCGGCAGGCCGTAGAACGGCACCACGGCGGCGACCTTGTCGCCGGCCCGGGCGGCCAGCAGCAGGGCGAAGCCGCCGCCCATGCAGAAGCCGACCGCGCCGACCGCGTCGCCGACCACGCCGTCCAGCCCGAGCAGGAAGTCGACGGCGCCGGCGAGGTCCTCGACGGCGCGCTCGACCGGGAGTTCGCGTTTGAACCGGGCCGCCTCGGTGCGGTCGTGGGTGGTGGCGCCGCCGAACAGGTCGGGGGCGAGGACGGTGAACCCCTCGGCGGCGAAGCGGTCGGCCATCGCCGCGATGTGCGAGGTGAGGCCCCACCACTCCTGCACCACCACCAGGCCGGGGCCGACGCCCTGCGGCGGGCGGGCCAGGTAGCCGTGCGCGGTGCGGCCGTTGCTCGGGAAGGTGACGTTCTGCCGGGAGCCGCCCTGGTCAGGCATGGGTTCCTCGCGGTGGTCGGGCCGTGTGCGGCGTGGGTGCGTACGGGGGCGGGCCGTCAGCCCATCTCCTCCAGGGCGCGGCCCTTGGTCTCCTTGATGGCGAAGGCCACGAACGGGATGGAGAGCAGCGCGAAGGCCGCGTAGATGACGTACGTCGCCGCGAGGTTCCAGTCGGCGAGGTCCGGGAAGCTCACGGTGATGGCCCAGTTGGCGATCCACTGGGCCGAGGCGGCGACGGACAGGGCGAGCGCGCGGATCCGGTTGGGGAACATCTCGCCGAGCAGCACCCAGACCACCACGCCCCAGGAGAAGGCGAAGCAGAGCACGAAGACGTGCGCGGCGACCAGCGCGACGGTGGCGTGGGTGTTGTCCAGGGTCGCGGTGTCGCCGGTGCCGTGCCGGTAGGAGAACGCCCAGGCGGCGGTGCCCAGCGCGGCCGCCATGCCGGTCGAGCCGGCCAGCGCGAGCGGCTTGCGGCCGATCCGGTCCACCAGCGCCATCGCGATCACCGTGCCGATCACGTTGATGATCGAGGTGGAGAGGCTGATCAGCAGCGAGTTGGACTCGTTGATGCCGACCGACTGCCACAGGAAGGAGGAGTAGTAGAAGATCACGTTGATGCCGACGAACTGCTGGAACACCGAGGCGCCGATGCCCACCCAGACGATCGGCAGCAGGCCGAACCGCCCGCCGAGCAGGTCCGTCAGCCGGGGCTTGTGCGCGGACTCCAGTACCGAGCGGATCTCCGCGACCCGGGCGTCCAGGTCGACCTGCGCGCCCTCCACCTCCACCAGCACCTTGCGGGCCTGCGCCTCGCGGTGGTCGGCGATCAGGAACCGCGGCGACTCCGGGATCGCCAGCGCCATCAGCCCGTACACCAGGGCCGGGACGGTCTCCACGCCGAGCATCCACTGCCAGGCCTGGATGCCGCCGAGGTGGCCGGTGGACTCGCCGCCGGCGGCCTGGTTGAGCGCCCAGTTGGCGAGCTGGGAGACGGTGATGCCGAGCACGATCGCCATCTGCTGGAAGGAGGCCAGCCGGCCGCGGTAGGCGGTGGGCGCGACCTCGGCGATGTAGGTCGGCGCGATCACCGAGGCGATGCCGATCGCGACGCCGCCGACCACGCGCCAGGTGGCCAGGGTCTCGATGTTCGGCGGGAACATCGAGCCGAGGCCGCTGGCCGCGAACAGGGCCGCGGCCAGCAGCATCGTGCGGACCCGGCCCAGGTGGTCGGCGAGCCGGCCGGCGGCCACCGCGCCGGCCGCCGAACCGAGCAGGGCGATCGCCACCACGAACGCGGTGGTGCCGTGGCCCACCGCGAAGTGCCTCTGGATCCCCGTCACCGCGCCGTTGATCACCGCGCTGTCGTAGCCGAACAGGAACCCGCCCATCGCGGCGGCCGCGGAGATGAAGACCACGTGGCCGAGGTGGGTCTCGCCGGCCCGCCGGCTGTTGAGTGTGGACAAGCGTGCTCCCCGAGTGGACGGGCCCGCTCCGGCGGCGGAGTGGGCACGATTCGTCTCACATTCGAACAGCGGGCCCCGGGCCCCGCCCGGCGGTGGGGACCGATCGGGTGATGCCGGGTGATCCGGGGCGATCCGGGGTGATCCGGGGTCAGCCGGCGGCGGGCGCGCGTTCCGCGCGCCGGGCGCGGATGCTCTCCTCCCGGCGCTCGGCGCGCTCGGCGCGCCTGCGGTGACGGCGCAGCAGCTGGGTGCGGGCGCCCGCGTACTGGTCGCGGGCGCGGCCGGGGCCGGCCGCCCGCTCGGCCAGCCGGTCGGCGAGCGCGAGCTGCGTCTCGGCCGGCTTCTTGTCGTCGTACTTGAACTTGGCCCGCACCTCGCGGACGGTCAGCCGCAGGCCGCTCAGACCGGGTAGCTGGCGGGCCAGTTCGCCCTCGCCGGGGACCACCCGGACCTCGGGCGTCTCCGGCTGGAAGTGCGCCAGCTGGCGGTTGAGGATCTCGGCCTTGCCCGCGGCCGAGGTGACGACCTCGGCGGTGCAGTGGAAGTGCACGGAGGCGTAGTAGCTGGTCGGCGTGCCCGGTGCGCCGCGCCAGTGGCTCGGGGCGAAGGCGTAGCCGTCGGTGACCGCGAGGGTGACCTGCGGGTCGGCGCGGACGGCGGCCAGCAGCGGGTTGGGGGCGGCGAGGTGGAGCAGGATCTCGCCGCGTTCGACGTCCAGCAGGAAGTGCGTGGGGACGAGCACCGGGCCTTCGCCGGGGGCGCCGTTGGCCGCCAGCAGGCCGAAGTCGCGGCCCTCGGCGACCCAGGCGCGCCACTCGTCCTCGTCGCCGCGGTCCCAGGAGCGGATCAGCATGGTCGTGCTCCTCGTCAGCGGGGGTAGGTGCGCAGGTGCGCGGGGAGCGGGACGGACGCGTCGTGCGGGACGGGGGTGCCGTGCACGGTGGTCACCGGGATCAGGCCGGACCAGTGCGGGAGGTCCTGGTCCGCCGGGTCGTCGCCGGCGCCGTCCGCGCGGGACTTGGCGGAGACCTCGTCCAGCTCCAGCCGGATGACCGCGGTGGCGGCCAGCTCCTTGGCGTTGGCCGGGCGGACCTCGCCGGAGCGGCCGGGTATCGCGTGGTCGACCAGGGCGGCGAGCGCGACGTCCAGCTCGGCCGGGTCGGTGACCTGGTGGGCGGTGCCGTGGGCGACCACCGAGCGGAAGTTGACCGAGTGGTTGAACGCGGACTTGGTGAGGACCAGGGCGTCGACCAGGGTGACGGTGACGCAGACCGGCAGGCCCTGCTCGTCGGTGGCGGCGCGCAGCGGGCGGCTGCCGGTGGAACCGTGGATGTAGAGCCGGCTGCCGACCCGGGCGTAGATCGTCGGCAGGACGACGGGGGCGCCGTCCGCGACGAAGCCGAGGTGGCAGATGTAGGCCTCGTCCAGGACGGCGTGGATCGCCTCCTGCTCCCAGGTGGCGCGGTCCTTGTAGCGGGTGGGGGTGGTCCGCGGGGTGCGGGCGTAGGCGGGAGTGCCGTCTGAGCTGGCCGACATGACAAACCTCGTTGTACTAGTGCATAATCTGCTTTGTGCTAGGAGACTATCCGCTGAAAGGGCGACGCGCCAGCGAAATCGCGGCCCACATCGAGCAGGGCGTCAGCAGCGGGCGCCTCGCCCCCGGAACCGCGCTGCCCCCGCTGCGCGACCTCGCCGCCGAACTCGGCGTCAACCCCAACACCGTCGCCGCCGCCTACCGCCTGCTGCGCGACCGCGGCGTGATCGAGACGGCCGGCCGCCGCGGCAGCCGGATCCTGCCCCGGCCCAAACTCACCCCGCGCGACCAGATCCAGGTGCCCGTGCCCCCGCACGCCCGCAACCTGGCCGGCGGCAACCCGGATCCGGCCCTGCTGCCCGACCTGGGCCCGGCCCTCGCGGCCGCCGCCGAGGCCGCCCGGGCCGAACCGGTGCTCTACGGGCACGCGGCCGTCGATCCCGTGCTGCTCGAACTCGCCCGCGCCTCCTTCGAGGCGGACGGGCTGCCCGGTGGCCCGATCGCCGTCGCCTCCGGCTCGCTGGACATGATCGAGCGCACCCTCGGCGCCTGGCTGCGCCCCGGCGACGCGGTGGCCGTCGAGGACCCGGGCTGGGGCAGTCTGCTCGACCTGCTGCCCGCGATGGGGCTGCGGCCCGCGCCCGTCCGGCTGGACGACGAGGGCCCGCTGCCCGGGTCGCTGGCCGCGGCGCTGGCCGAGGGCGCCCGCGCGGTGGTGGTCACCAGCCGGGCGCAGAACCCGACCGGCGCCGCGCTCACCGCGGGCCGGGCCGAGGCGCTGCGGGCCGTACTCGCCGGGCACCCCGAGGTGCTGCTGATCGAGGACGACCACGGGCACGGCATGGTCGACCAGCCGTACCACCCGCTGGCCGGCTCCGGCCCCCGGCGCTGGACGGTGGTGCGCTCGGCCGCCAAGGCCTACGGCCCGGACCTGCGGCTGTCGGTGGCGGTCGGGGACGCGGAGACCGTCGGCCGGGTCGCCGGCCGGCTGCGGCTCGGCGCCGGCTGGGTCAGCCACCTGCTGCAGCGCACCGTCGCCGAACTGTGGCGCGCCGACGCGGCGCCGCCGGCGCAGGTGGCCGCCGCGTACCGGGCCCGGCGGGACGCGCTGCTGGCGGCACTGGCGGCGCACCGCATCGAGGCGCACGGGGAGAGCGGGCTCAACGTCTGGGTGCCGGTGCCGGACGAGACCTCCGCGCTGGCCGCGCTGGTGCAGCGCGGCTGGGTCGCGGCGCCCGGCGCGCGCTACCGCATCCAGTCCCCGCCCGGGCTGCGGCTCACCACGGCCACGCTGGAGGTCTCGGACGCGCAACGGCTGGCCGACGATCTCGCGGCCGTGCTGGGAACGGACGGTGGCGGCTCCCGGCTGGTCTGAACCCGCCGGTAACAAACTGGGAAACCTGCTGCACGGGCCTGGCGCCCGGCCGAGTTGTCATGCCATCTTCTTGGCGCCACCGGCCGGCGGCCTTCCCTCACACCTCAGGCGTCTCCCCGTCCCCACACGCGGGGAGACCGAGCCGCAGGAGCCTTCGCCGTGCCCGAAAACGGTTCGAGCATCACTCGCAGCACCTCTCGACTCGCCAGACGGCTGCTCAGCGCAGCCCTCGCCCTCCCACTGGCCGCCGCCGGCCTGGCCGTCGCCACGCCGGCCTCGGCCGCGCCGGCCGCCGCTCCGAGCGGGCCGACCGCCAGCGTCACGCTCGGCGACAGCTACATCTCCGGCGAGGCCGGCCGGTGGAAGGGCAACTCCGCCGATTCCTCCGGCAGTCGGACCGGTACCGACCGGGCCTGGACCGGCAGTTCGTACGACCCGAGCCTGGTCTACGGCGCGACGGCGGCGAGCGGCTGCGACCGCTCCGACGTCGCCGAGGTGATCAGCGCCCAGGGCATCGCCCAGAACCGGATCAACCTGGCCTGCTCCGGCGCGGTCAGCAGCAACATCTTCCGCGCGAGCAACGGCGGGCAGGCGTACAAGGGCGAGGCCCCGCAGGCCGACCAGCTCGCCACCGTGGCGGCGCAGAACGACGTCAAGCTGATCACGCTGTCGATCGGGGGCAACGACCTCGGCTTCTCCGACGTCATCTCGAACTGCGTTCAGGACTACCTGATCTGGTACTCGTACTGCCACGACTCGCAGCAGTCGGCGATCGATGCGAAGATGCCGGCCGCGATGGCCGGGGTCGGCAAGTCCATCGACGAGATCCGTGCGGTGATGAGCAACGCGGGCTACGCGCAGACGGATTACCGGCTGGTGCTGCAGTCGTACCCCTCGCCGATCCCGCGCAGTACCGAGATGCGCTACCCGGAGAGCGGCTGGACCCGGTCCAACACCGGAGGCTGCCCGTTCTGGAACGCGGACGCCGACTGGGCCCGTGACTCGATGGTGCCGCAGATCTCCAAGGCGCTGGCGGGAGTCGCGGCCGCCAAGGGGGTGCAGTTCCTGGACCTGTCGAACATGCTGCAGGGCCATGAGGTGTGCTCGACCTCCGCGCAGCAGCCGACCGCGACCTCCGGTCCGTCCGCGGCCACCGGTGAGTGGGCGCGCTTCCTGGACGGCGGGCTGAACACCACCCAGGGCGCGCTGCAGGAGTCGATGCACCCCGACTACTACGGCCAGCAGGCAGTCGGCAGCTGTCTGGCCCAGCTGTGGGCCCGGGCGACCGGCAACTACGCGTGCCGCAACACGGCCGGGCAGGACGCGAGCGGGATGTACCTGACCGCGAGCTGACCGGGCCGCAGGCGGCCGCCCCGCGACCGGCTCGGTCGGGGGCGGTCGTCGTCGCGGCGGCTCAGCCCTTGGCGAGCAACGCCTGCGCGTGGGAGCGGACCTGATCGCGCGTCAGATAGGCGTCGGTGTACTCGAAGTCCTGCAGCCGGGCGGGCTGGCGAGCAAGGAAGCCGGTGCGGACGAAGTCGTCCCCGGCGGTCGCGTTCAGCAGCCAGTTCGCGCCGACCCGGAACTTGGCGGCGTTGGTGCGCATCGCCATCAGGTGGTAGCCGCGCGCCACCAGCTGGGCGGGCACCCCGCGCAGTTCGACGCCGACCGGCTTGGACACCGCGTCCTTGCCGCCGAGGTCGACCACCAGGCCCAAGTCCTTGTGGTAGTAGGGCTCCAGGGGCTGGTTGTGGAGCGCGGCGATCACGTTGTCGGCCACCGCGCGGCCCTGCCGGGCGGAGTGCTGGGCGGTCGGCGGGCACACCGCGCCGTCGCCCTTGGCGAGGTCCGGGACGGCGGCCGCGTCGCCCAGCGCGAACACGCCCTCGAACTGCGGCACCCGCATCTCGGCCGTCACCGCGATGCGTCCGCGCACCGTCTCCGCGTCCAGCGTGCCGATCAGCGGGCTCGCGGCGACCCCGGCCGTCCAGATCAGGGTGCGGCAGGGGAGCACCCGGCCGTCAGTGAACTTGACCGACTCGGCGCCGACTTCGGCCACCGAG
The DNA here is from genome assembly GCF_049543595.1 of Kitasatospora sp. NPDC094028. Taxonomy (NCBI): domain Bacteria; kingdom Bacillati; phylum Actinomycetota; class Actinomycetes; order Kitasatosporales; family Streptomycetaceae; genus Kitasatospora; species Kitasatospora sp. NPDC094028. The sequence goes on from NZ_JBMVFA010000022.1 coordinate 31,714, forward strand.
ACGCCGAGCGACACCTCGATGCCGCGGCCGCGCAGGATCTCCAGGGCGGCGGTGCCGAGCGCGTCGCCGAGCTCGGGCATCAGCTTCGGCGCGATGTCGATCAGGTGCCACTTGATCTGCCGGGCGTCCAGGCGCGGATAGCGGCGGGCGGCCGCGGTGGTCAGGCGCTGCAGGCAGGCGGCCGTCTCGGTGCCCGCGTAGCCGCCGCCGACCACCACGAACTGCAGCCGGGACTCCCGCTCCTTCTGGTCCAGGGTGGCCGAGGCGAGGTCGAGTTGGGCGATCACGTGGTCGCGGACGTAGGCCGCCTCGGCCAGCGTCTTCATGCCCCGGGCGTAGTCGGTCAGGCCCGGGATGTCGAAGGTCCGGGTGACGCTGCCGGGGGCGAGCACCAGGTAGTCGTACTTCTGGGCGACCACCTCGTCGGTGATCTTCCGCACGACGCACACCTTGGACGCCGGGTCCACGCCGATCGCGCCGCCGGGCACGATGTGGGTGCGGCGCAGCGAGCGGCGCAGCGAGACCGCCACCGACTGCGGGGTGAGCACGCCGGCGGCGACGTGCGGCAGCAGGGGCAGGTAGAGCTGATAGCCGAACGGCGTGACCAGCGAGATCTCGGCCTCGGCGGGCGCGAGCTTGCGTTCCAGGCGGCGGGCGCACTCCAGGCCGGCGAAGCCGCCGCCCACGATCAGGATCCGAGGTCGTTCCATCGCTCATCCCTTTTGCCGTGTGGGTCGTACCGTGCGGGCCCCCTGTTACTGCCCGCCACACTCGCACGGAGCACCGGGGGCTGCCACCGGGGCGGGGCGGATGAGGGAGGAGGGCCCGGCGGGGCGGATAAGCTGTCCGCCGTGCTCCCCGAGGTGACGGCGATCCGCTACGTGACGCCACTGCGAGAAGGCGGCTCGATGCCGGGCCTGGTCGAGGCCGACGACCGGCGGCTGTACGCGCTGAAATGGGTCGGCGCCGCACAGGGCCGCAAGGCGCTGGTGGCCGAGGTGCTGGCCGGGGAACTGGGCCGCCGGCTCGGGCTGCCGGTGCCGGAACTGGTGACGATCGACCTCGACCCGGTGCTCGCCCGCAGCGAGCCGGACCACCAGATCCAGGACCAGATGCGGGCCAGCGGCGGGACCAACCTGGGGATGTCCTTCGTCTCCGGCGCGCTCAACTTCGACCCGCTCTGCTTCGAGGTGGATCCCGGACTCGCCGGGCGGGTGCTCTGGTTCGACGCGCTGATCGGCAACGTCGACCGCTCCTGGCGCAACCCCAACCTGCTGGTGGCGACCGGCGGGCTGCGGCTGATCGACCACGGTGCGAGCCTGATCTTCCACCACAACTGGGCCGGCGCCGCCGCCTGGGCGCGCCGCCGGTACGACGCCGGTGACCACGCGCTGCTCCACCACCGGCCCGATCTCGCGGGCGCGGACGAGGAGTTGGCGCCGCTCGCGGCGGCGACGGTCGCCGCCGCGGTGGCGCAGATCCCCGACGTCTGGCTGGCGGACGAGCCCGGCTTCGACTCGCCGGAGGACGTCCGGGCCGCGTACCGCGACCAGTTGACCGAGCGACTGGCCGGTCCGCGCGACTGGCTGCCGGAGGTGCCCGCATGACCGAGCCGCTGTCCGCCGTGCCGTCGTCCGCCGCGCTGCCGGCGGTGATCGAGCTGTACGACTACGAGTACGCGGTGATCCGCGCGGTGCCGCGGGTCGAGCGCGGCGAGTGCGTCAACGTCGGGGTGCTGCTGTACTGCCGGCAGAGCAGCCACCTGGCGGCGCGCACCCACCTGGACCAGGGGCGGCTGCTCGCGCTGGACCCGGTGGTGGACGTACAGGGTGTGCGCCGGGCGCTGCACGGGATCGAGGCGGTCTGCCAGGGCGGGCCGGCGGCCGGGCCGGCGGCCGGGGACAGCCCCGGGCAGCGGTTCCGCTGGCTGACCGCGCCGCGCAGCGCGATCGTCCAGCCGGGGCCGGTGCACACCGGGCTGACGGCGGACCCGGACGCGGAGCTGCGCCGGCTGTTCGAGCAGCTGGTGCTCTAGGAACCCTGCGCACGGGCGACGCGCGGACGGTTGCCGTGGTCAAATCTTGAGTTACTGAAGCAGTTCGCCGTACCCTGGCCCCATGGGTTCGACAGTGACGACGACCGTCCCGACCAACGCCGAGCTGATGGAGGTGCTGGCCGCCGTCGGCGCCGCCTACTTCCACGACTTCGCGGCGGCCGCGGCCCGACACGGGCTCTCCTCCTCGCAGGCCAAGGCGCTGGGCGCGGTGCAGGAGCCGGTGCCGATGCGGGCGCTGGCCGGCCGGCTGGGCTGCGACGCCTCCAACGTCACCGGGATCGTCGACCGGCTGGAGTCCCTGGGCCTCGCCCACCGGGAGGCGGCGGCGGGGGACCGCCGGGTCAAGATCGTGGTGATCACGGCCGAGGGGCGGGAGATCCTGGGCCGCATCCGCGCCGAGATGGCCCGCACCCACCAGGCCTTCGAGGAGATGACCGACGAGCAGCGGATCGCGCTGCACTCGATCTGCGCCCAGGTGCTGCCGGTGCTGGTCGGCCGGACGGGCCCGACGCAGTAACGCCAGGGCTCTACGGGCGTAGCGCGCCGGCGGCTGCAGGGGGCGTGACCTCGGCTGTTAGGCTTGCGAAGCGTGAGCGCGAAGCCCCAGATCCCCAATGTCCTGGCCTCCCGGTACGCCTCGGCGACCCTGGCCCAGCTGTGGTCCCCCGAGCACAAGGTGGTCCTTGAGCGCCACCTGTGGCTCGCCGTCCTGAAGGCCCAGCAGGACCTCGGCGTCGAGGTGCCGGCGACCGCCGTCGCCGACTACGAGCGGGTGGTCGACCAGGTCGACCTCGGCTCGATCGCCGCCCGTGAGCGGGTCACCCGCCACGACGTGAAGGCCCGGATCGAGGAGTTCAGCGAGCTCGCCGGCCACGAGCAGATCCACAAGGGCATGACCTCCCGGGATCTGACCGAGAACGTCGAGCAGCTGCAGATCCGCCAGTCCCTGGAGCACGTCCGGGACCGTACGGTCGCCGTCCTGGTGCGCCTGGCCGACCTGGCCGCCCAGCACTCCGAGCTGGTCATGGCCGGCCGCTCGCACAACGTGGCCGCGCAGGCCACCACCCTGGGCAAGCGCTTCGCGTCGATCGCCGACGAGCTGCTGGTCGCCTTCCGCCGCCTGGAGGAGCTGATCGCCCGCTACCCGCTGCGCGGGATCAAGGGCCCGGTCGGCACCGCGCAGGACATGCTCGACCTGCTCGGCGGCGACACCGACAAGCTGGCCGAGCTGGAGCGCCGGGTCGCCGCGCACCTCGGCTTCGAGAACGTGCTGACCAGCGTCGGCCAGGTCTACCCGCGCTCGCTGGACTTCGAGGTGCTGACCGCCCTCGTCCAGCTGGCCGCCGCGCCGTCCAGCCTGGCCAAGACCATCCGCCTGATGGCCGGCCACGAGCTGGTCACGGAGGGCTTCAAGGAGGGCCAGGTCGGCTCCTCCGCGATGCCGCACAAGATGAACACCCGCTCCTGCGAGCGCGTCAACGGCCTGGCGGTCATCCTGCGCGGCTACGCCTCGATGACCGGCGAGCTGGCCGGCGACCAGTGGAACGAGGGCGACGTCTCCTGCTCGGTGGTGCGCCGGGTCGCGCTGCCGGACGCCTTCTTCGCCTTCGACGGCCTGCTGGAGACCTTCCTGACCGTCCTCGACGAGTTTGGCGCCTTCCCCGCCGTGATCGAGACCGAGCTGGACCGCTACCTGCCGTTCCTCGCCACCACCAAGGTGCTGATGGGCGCGGTGCGCGCGGGCGTCGGCCGGGAGACCGGGCACGAGGTCATCAAGGAGCACGCCGTCGCCTCCGCGCTGGCGATGCGCGCCGGCGCCCGGGAGAACGAGCTGCTGGACCGGCTCGCCGCCGACGAGCGGATCCCGCTGGACCGGGCCGCGCTGGACGCGCTGCTGGCCGACAAGCTGTCCTTCACGGGCGCGGCCGGGGCGCAGGTCGCCGAGATCGTCCGCCAGGTGGAGGCCGTCGCGGCCGCGTACCCGGCGGCCGCCAAGTACGCGCCGGCCGACATCCTTTGACGCTGGATCAGGTCTCCTGCGAGGGCCCTGCCGCCGTTCCGGTGGCGGGGCCCTCGTGCGTCCGGGCGCGGCCGGGGTCGAGCGGCGGGGTGGTGGTGCCGCATGGCCACTCGCAGTTCGGCTCGGCCACCGGGTGCTCCGCCGGGCCGTCCGGGGCGAGCACGTTGCCGCGGACCGTGGCGAAGGCGATCAGGCCGCCGGCGGCGAGCAGGCCGGCACAGATCAGCATCGCGGTGCGGAAGGCGGAGTCCACCGAGGACGGCACCCGGTAGGCGTCGCCGCTCAGCCCGGCCAGCGCCGGGAGGGCGGCGACCGCGAGCAGGCCGGCCGCGCGGGCGGCGGCGTTGTTGACGCCGCTGGCGATGCCCGCGTGCCGGACCTCGACGGCCGCCAGCACCGTCGCGGTCAGCGGCGCGACCAGCAGCGTCATCCCGCAGCCCATCACCGTGACGGCGGGCAGCACGTCCAGCCAGTAGGAGGAGCCCGGGCCGGTGCGCAGCATCAGCAGCACCCCGGCGGCGCACAGCAGCGGGCCGATGGTCAGCGGCAGCCGCGGGCCGATCCGCTTGCCGAGCCGCCCGGCGCGGGCGGACAGTGCGAGCATCAGCACCGTGATCGGCACCAGCGCGAAGCCGGATACCAGCGGCGAGAACCCGGCCACGATCTGCAGCTGCACCACCAGCAGGAAGAACACCCCGCTGAACGCGGCGTAGACGCACAGCGTGACCAGGTTCACGGCGGTGAACAGCCGGGCGGAGAACAGGCCGAGTGGCAGCATCGGGTCCGGCGTGCGGCGCTCGACCACCAGGAAGGCGGCCCCGAGCAGCAGGCCGAGCGCGCCGGAGATCCAGACCGTGGGGGACAGGCCCTCGCCGGCGGCGGTCAGCGCGTAGGTGAGCGCGCCGAGGGCGAGCGCGGCCAGCAGCGCGCCGGTCACGTCGAAGCGGCCGCTCGCGCTCTCGTCCCGGCTCTCCGGGACGAACCGGGAGGTGACCGCGATCACGGCGGCGGCCAGCGGCAGGTTCAGCAGGAAGATCCAGCGCCAGCCGGGGCCGTCCACCAGCCAGCCGCCGAGGAACGGCCCGACCGCGGCGGACACGCCGCCCAGGCCGGACCACAGGCCGACCGCCGGCGAGCGGTCGTCCGGATGGAAGACGGCCTGGAGCATGGCGAGCGAACCGGGGGTCAGCAGGGCGCCGCCGATGCCCTGGACGGCGCGGGCGGCGATCAGCACCTCGATGTTCGGCGCGGCGGCGCAGGCCGCGGAGGCGGCGGCGAACCAGACCACGCCGAGCAGGAACACCCGGCGCCGGCCGTACCGGTCGCCGAGCGCGCCGCCGAGCAGGATCAGCCCGGCGAGGGTGAGCAGGTAGGAGTTGAGCGTCCACTGCAGGGACGCCAGCGAGGCGCCGAGATCGGCGCCGATGCGCGGCAGCGCGACGTTGACGACCGTCCCGTCGAGCATCGCCATGCTGGAGCCGAGCACCGTCGCCAGTAGTACCCAGCGACCCTGCGCGGTGCCCAGGCGCAGGGTGCCGGCCTCGGAGGTGGCCACGGTCCGATCCTGGGCCCCCGGGGGCGTGCGTGACAAGGGTCACCGGGCGGTGTGTCGACGGCGACGCGGGGTGTCCGGGCGGCTGCGGTGCGTGGCCGAGTTCGGCGCAGGGTCGTGGATCAGTGGCGCCCGGTGAATGGATTGTGCACGCACGGTACGGCAGCTCGTGCGGAGGGTCACCGGCGGCCCCCTGCGGGCCCGTCCTTCGGGAGATCGACATTGCTTCACCCGAACGGATGGGTTTTAGTTCAGCGACCGCCCGGCCAGCCCGGACGGATCCGCCGGGTGGAACGCCGAGTCCTGCCGCTGCCCGGTGGCTCGCACTGAACTCTGTACGGCAGGAGCGGGGGACCCACAGGTAAGTCGCCGGACCAGTGATCCGCGCCTCGACGCGCGGACGGCCAGGGCCGGCTTGGGGTGAAGCCGCACATGCGGCCGGGCAACTCCAGCCCGAACCCGACAGCTCACCTCGCAGGCGTCGGAGAGGACACTTCCATGCCTGCTCAGGCTCGTCGTATCACCCTGCCCCGCGCCGCCCGGATCGGCATCGCCACCGCGGTCACCGGGGTCTCCTTCGCCCTCCCGCTGGTCACCGTGGTGAGCGCCCAGGCCCACACCGCCCCCGCCGCGCACCACGTCGCCGCCGCCGCGGCCGTGGCCCGGCCGGCCGCCCCGGCCGCCGCTTCCGCTGCCGCCGCGGACGAGAACTACCGGGTCGTCAGCGGTGACACCCTGTCGAAGATCGCCGACGCCAAGCACGTCCAGGGTGGCTGGCAGGCGCTGTACGAGCGCAACCACGCGGTCGTCGGTGCCAACCCGAACCTGATCTTCCCGGGCCAGCAGCTCGTCGTCGCCGGCCACGCCGCGGCGCCGGCCGCCCCCGCTGCGCCGGCCGCCCCGGCCGCTCCGGCCGAGAAGCCCGCCGCGCCGGCCGCCAAGCCGCAGGCCTCCTCGGTCTCGCAGGACCGGCTCCAGGTCACCACCGAGGCCGCCAAGCCGGCCGCCAAGGTGCAGACCCAGGTTCAGACCGCCGCCCCGGCGCAGGCCGTGACCGCCGCTCCGGTCGCCGCCACCTCCGGCTTCGTCGCGCCGCTGGCCAACCCGGTGCTGGGCGAGGCCTACGGCGTCGCCGGCTCGATGTGGGCCTCCGGCCACCACACCGGCCAGGACTTCGTCGCCTCCACCGGCACCCCGCTGCGCGCGGTCGCCAACGGTGTCGTGGTCAAGGCCGGCAACGGCGGCGCCTACGGCAACGAGGTCGAGATCAAGCTCGCCGACGGCCACTACGCGCAGTACGCGCACCTCTCGGTGATCGGCGTGTCGATCGGTCAGACCGTCACCGTCGGCCAGCAGCTCGGCCTGTCCGGTGCGACCGGCAACGTGACCGGCCCGCACCTGCACTTCGAGATCCGCACCGGTCCGGAGTACGGCTCGGACATCGACCCGGTCGCCTACCTGCGGGCGCACGGCGTCGCGCTGTAACCCTTCCGGGGTTCAGGAACCACCGCCGGTGCGGGGCGAATCGGCCCTCCGGGATGGTCATGTCGGGTGACCGCTCGACCGGATGACCGCCGCACCGGTGGACATGGGCGCGGGACACGCCCAGGCCGGCCCGGCTTCGCGAGACCTTCCTCGCGGAGCCGGGCCGGCCGCTTTCGCGTTCGAGGAGGTCGAACGTGGCGTCAACCCCGGTGTTCCGCACGGTGGCCGGGGCGGGCGGACGGTCCGGGGGCGCGCGATGCTGTCGGGTGGTCAGCGCCCGGCCGGTCCGGCGGGCGGGAACGTCCGGGTGGAGGAGGCCGGATGGCCGTCCGCAGTGGGGGCGCGGTCGCGGTCGCCGTGCTGGGCACCGGCGGCGGGCCGGACGGGATCGTCGCAGAGGCCGTGAACCCGCTGAACGCGCTTCGGGGGGTGGGGAGTTCGGGTGCGGGGGCGGCGGCCGGAGCTGTACGCGCGGCTGGGGCGGGTCGTGCTGGAGGACGCCGTCGAGCGGTGACTACCCGCGGTGTACGGGCAGGCCGTACTCGGCGGCGGTGAGCAGCTCGTGCACCCGGTGGCCGAAGTCCTCGGTGTCGCGGGCGGGTCGGGGGAAGACCAGGCGGACGTCGTGGTGGCCGTCCGGGTGGTCCAGGCGCAGCACCAGGCCGTGGCGGTCCAGGGCGAGCGGGCGGACCTCGGGGCGGCGGGCGAGCAGGGCCGGGTCGAGCAGGCGGGTGAGGACGGCGAGCGCGTCGGGGTGCTCGTCGGCGAAGTGGGTGAGCAGCGCGGCCTCGTGGCCGGCCAGCGGGTCGGGGGTGGCGAGGGCGAGGTCGGCGGCGGTGAGCGCGCCGGTGCCGTACGGGGTGGCGAGGACGGCGTGGGCGACGTCCACGCGCAGGTGGACGCTGAGGCCGTCGTCGGCGAGGTGGGCCAGGTACAGTCGCCCGGCGAGGGTGAGGCGGGCGCGGACGCGGTCCCGGACGGCGACCGGGGAGACGTCGGTGACGTCGAGGACGACGGCGAGGCCGTCGGCGGCGCGGGCGGCGGCCGAGGTGAGCGGGGCGTCGAGCGGGGCGGACAGCCGCAGGCGGGAGCCGTGCACGCTGACCGGGGTGTCCAGGTCGTGCTGCTCGCCGAGGGCGCGGACGGTGAGCGAGGAGGTCGAGCCGAGCAGGCTGAGCGCCCGTTCGGCGGTGGTGGGCTCGGGCGCCTCGGCGTCGCCGGCGGGCAGGGTCATGGCGGACCTCCAGTAAGTTAGGTGAGCCTAACCTAATATTCGCCCGGGGGTGTGGCAAGTGGGCGCGGAGGCCCCGGAGGTGCGCCGAAGGGCCCGGACGCCGTGCGCGTCGGGGCCCTTCGCGGGTGGGTGGTTCAGGAGACGACGGCCTGCGCGTCGATCTCCACCAGCATCGGCTCCTGCGGGAGTTCGACGAAGACGGTGGTCCGGCAGGGCTTCACGCCGCCCGGCCTGACGTTCTCGTCGATGAACTCGGCGTACACCTCGTTCATCAGCGGGAAGTCGGCGCGCTTGGTGAGGTAGACACGGAACATCACCACGTCCTCGATGGTCGCGCCGCCGGCCTCGACGATGGCCTTGACGTTCTCCAGGGTGCGGCGGGTCTGCGCCTTCACGTCGCCGTGGTGGAGGTACTCGCCGGTGGCCGGGTCCTGCGGGCCCTGCCCGGAGACCTGGAGGATCGGGCCCTTGCGGACGCCCTGGGAGAACATCCAGGCCGGGGCGGGGGCGCCGTCGGTGCGGATCTCGACCTTGTCGGACATGGGACTCCTTGGCTGCTCGTGAAGTGACGGTGCGTCAGGTCCGGTCGGGGCGCCCGCAGTCGGCCGACACGGCGCGGGCGGTGGCGAGCAGCTGGGGCAGCAGCTCCAGCACCTGCTCGTACGGGAGGACGACGTCCGGCACCGAGAGGGAGGCCGCGGCGACGACCCGTCCGCTGGCGTCCCGGATCGGGGCGGCCACGCAGTTGATGAACGCCTCGTGCTCGGCGTGGTCCTGCGCCCAGCCCTGGGCGGCGACCTGCTCCAGCTCGGCGAGCAGCGCCTCCGGGGTGGTGAGGGTGCGCGGGGTGTGCGGGGTGAAGTCGATCCCGGCCACCACCCGGCGGCGCTCGGGCAGCGGCAGGTCGGCCAGCAGCACCTTGGAGACGGCGGCGCTGTGCAGGGCGGCGCGCAGGCCGATCCGGGAGTACATCCTGACCGGGTGGCGGGAGTCGAACTTGTCGATGTAGACCACCTCGCCGCCCTCGTACGCGGCCAGGTGGACGGTCTGGCCGGTGGCGGCGTTCAGCTCGGCCAGGTGCGGGGCGGCGATCCGGCGGATGCCACGCTGCTCCAGGGCGAGGCCGGAGAGGGCGAACAGGCCGGCGCCCAGGTGGTAGCGGTAGGCGGCGTCCCGGTAGACGAACCGTTCCTCCTCCAGGCTCTGGAGCAGGCGCAGCACGGTCGTCTTGTGGACGCCGAGCACCTCGGCGAGCTGGTCGAGGGAGCGCTCGCCCTCGCCGAGTTGGGCGAGGATGCGCAGGGCGCGGGTGACGGTCTGGCTCATCGGGCTCGGCTCCGGGGGTCGGGGATCCCGCTCATTGTGCCCGGGCCCGGGGAGAGGCCGGCGCCGGGTCGGCGGGCGCGGCCGGGCGGGTGGTGCGGGCGGCCCGGTCGGCGGGCAGGGCGGGGGAGGTGATGCCGCCCGCGGTGACCCGGGTGGCGGCCCAGTCCGCGGCGGAGGCGGCGAGCAGCGCGGCCACGACGGGGGCGGGCGGCAGCTCGGCCTGGTCGCCGTGGGCGGTCAGCGCGCAGGCGGCGCTCAGGTGGCCGAGCCGCAGCCGTCCGCGCTGGTCCAGGCCGCGGACGGTGCCGGCCAGGTAGCCGGCCGCGAAGGCGTCGCCCGCGCCGGTCACCTCGACCACGTCGACGGTGAGGGCCGGCTCGGTGACCGCCGTGCCGTCCCGCTCCAGGGCGGTGACCTGTCGGGCGGCGTCCTTGACCACGACGGTCGCGGGGGAGGGGAAGCGGCGGCGCAGGGCGGCGGGCTCGCCGGTACCGAAGGCGTCCAGGGCCTCGTCGGCGCCGAGCAGCAGCACATCGGCGGCGTCCAGCAGCGGCGGCAGCACCGCCGGGTCGCGGTCCCGCCACAGCGCCGGGCGCCAGTTGAGGTCGAAGCTGACCAGCCGCTCGGGCCGGCGCTCGGCGAGCAGGGTGCGCAGCAGGGCCAGACAGTCGTCGGACAGCGCGGCGGTGATGCCCGACAGGTGCAGCAGCCGGGCCCCGGCCAGCAGCCGGGCGGCGGCCGGGTCGGCCAGCAGGGCCGGGGAGAGCGCGGCGGCCGCGGAGCCGCGCCGGTGGTAGTGCGGCCGGCTGCGGCCGGGCCCGAGGTCGTGCCGGTGGCCGGTCGCGCCGCCGACCTCCTTGAGGTACAGGCCGGTGGGGCGGTGCGGGTCGACCGAAACGGCCGAGACGTCCACGCCGCGGGCGGCCAGCTCGGCCAGCAGGCGGCGGCCGAAGCCGTCGTCGCCGACCCGGCTGACCCAGGCGGCCGGCACGCCGAGCGCGGCCAGTGCGCCGGCCACGTTGGACTCCGCGCCGCCCACGGACAGCCGGAAGCTCTCCACGGCCTCCAGCGGGCCCGGGCGGTCCGGGAGCAGGACGGCCATCGACTCGCCCAGGCACACCGCGGCCGGGGGAGGGCCGGGCCGGGGCGGGGCGGGGGTGTCCTGGCTCGGCATCTGCTGGGCTCCTCGTCTGCGGCCGGTCCGCTGTGCCGGGGTCGTGCCGGGGTCGTGCCGGGGTCGGTGCCGTCGTGCCGGTGTCGTCGTGCCGGTGCCGTCGCGCCGGCCGATCGAACCGCGGGCACCGACCGGGCCGTTGATCGACGACCGGATCGGTGCCGGCACGTCGGTGCCGGTCGGTGAGCCGGTGTCGGGTCCGTTGACCGTGATCCGGCGCCGATGCTAGAACCATGATGCCAGCATGTGCAACCAGCGTTGCACATGCTGCAACACGCGCGAGGAGAGAAGACGGTGGAGCAGACTTTCGCAAGCAGCGCCCCCGGGACCGGCATTGCCGAGGGCGCCGTGGCGGCCCTCGCCGACGAGACCCTGGACTGGCGGTTCAAGGCCGCCCCGCCGCAGTCCTGGGGGCACACCGTCCGGGACTGGCTCGCCACCGGACCGACCCTCAGCGGCCTCGGCACCCCGCTGCTCACCCTCGACGCCACCGCCCTCGACCACAACCTGCGCACCATGGCCGACTGGTGCGCCTCCGCCGGCGTCGCGCTCGCCCCGCACGGCAAGACCACCATGGCGCCCGCGCTCTGGCAGTCCCAACTGGCCGCCGGCAGCCACGGCATCACCCTCGCCAACCTCCCGCAGGTGCGGGTCGCCCGGGCCTTCGGGGTGCGGCGCATCCTGCTCGCCAACACCCTGTGCGACCCGGCCGGGCTGGCCTGGCTCGCCGCCGAACTGGCCGCCGACCCGGCCTTCGCCTTCGCCTCCTGGGTCGACTCCACCGAGAGCGTGCGGCTGATGGACGAGGCGCTGCGCGCCGCCGGGGCCGAACGGCCGGTCGAGGTGCTGGTCGAACTCGGCGGCCCCGGCGGACGGACCGGCGCCCGCGGCGTCGACGCGGCCGTCGAGATCGCCGCCGCCGTCCTGCGCGCCCCCACCCTGCGGCTCGCGGGCGTCGGCGGCTACGAGGGCGCGCTCGCCCACGACGCCGAACCGGACGCGCTCACCGCCGTCCGCGGCTACCTCAAGTCCCTCGGCGAACTCCACGGCCGACTCGCCCGCGCCTACCCGGACGACGCGCCACCGGTCGTCACCGCGGGCGGCAGCGCCTACTTCGACCTGGTCGTCGAGGAGACGACCGGCCTGCCGGAGGCCCTGGTGGTGCTCCGCTCCGGCGCCTATCTCGCCCACGACGACGGCTTCTACCGCGGCATCTCGCCGTTCGCCCGCGGCACCGGACGGGCGCCGCTGCGCAGCGCGCTGCACGGCTGGGCCCGGGTGGTCTCCCGGCCCGAACCGCAACTCGCGCTGCTGGACGCCGGAAAGCGCGACCTGCCGTTCGACGAGGGCCTGCCCGAGCCGCAACAGGTCTGCGGCGGACCCGAGTTGACCGGAACGACGGCCCGGATCGCCGCCCTCGACGACCAGCACGCCTTCCTGCGCGACGCCGGGGACCTGGCGCCGATCGGCGCGGTGCTGCGCCTCGGCGTCTCGCACCCCTGCACGGCCTTCGACAAGTGGACGGCGATCCCGGTGCTGGACAGCGCCGACACCGCCGAGCCGAAGGTCACCGGCCTGGTCAGGACGTTCTTCTGATGGCGGACGGGGAGAGAATCGGCGCCGGGGAGAACACCGTCTTCACGGGCGCGACGGTCGTCGACGGCACCGGGGCACCCCGCTACCGGGCGGACGTGCGGATCGCGGGCGGCCTGATCGTCGAGATCGGGCCGAGGCTGGGCGGGCCTTGCGCGGTGGACGCGGACGGGCTCGTCCTCGCCCCCGGCTTCATCGACATGCACGCCCACTCCGACCTCGCGCTGCTGCTCGAACCCGAGCACCCGGCCAAGGTCACCCAGGGCGTCACCTGCGAGGTGCTCGGTCAGGACGGCCTCTCGTACGCGCCGGTGGACGACACCACGCTGCCCGCGTTGCGCCGCCAACTGGCCGGCTGGAACGGCGATCCGGAGGGCTTCGACTGGGACTGGCGCGGGGTCGCCGGCTACCTGGACCGGCTCGACCGCACCGGGCCGGCCGTCAACGCCTGCTACCTCGTCCCGCACGGAACCCTGCGGATGCTCGCGATGGGCTGGGCCGACCGGCGGCCGGACCCGGCCGAACTCGACCGGATGCGGCAGTACTTGGCGCAGGGACTGCTGGACGGCGCGGTCGGCATGTCCAGCGGACTCAGCTACACCCCGGGGATGTACGCGGACACCACCGAACTCGTCGACCTGTGCACCGTCGTCGCGGCCTACGGCGGCTTCCACGCGCCGCACCAACGCTCGTACGGCGAAGGCGCGCTGGCGGGTTACGCGGAGATGGTGGAGGTCGCCCGGCGGGCCGGCTGCGGGCTGCACCTGACCCACGCCACGATGAACTTCGGCGTCAACCGGGGCCGGGCCGGCGAACTGCTGGCGCTGGTCGACGCGGCGCTCGCCGAGGGCGTCGACCTCACCCTGGACAGCTACCCCTACCTGCCCGGTTCCACCACCCTGGCCGCCCTGCTGCCCAGTTGGGCGAGCGAGGGCGGCCCGACGGCGACCCTGGCCCGGCTCGCCGACCCGGCGGTGTGCGAGCGGATCAGGTACGCGATGGAGGTGCGGGGCAGCGACGGCTGCCACGGCGTCGTCGCCGACTGGGCCACCATCCAGGTGTCCGGGGTGGGTTCGGCCGAGCTGGCGGGCGCGGTCGGCCGGACGGTCGCCGAACTCGCCGCCGAGCGGCGGAGCGGCGGCACCGAGGTCTTCCTCGATCTGCTGCGCCGGGACGAACTGGCCACCACCGTCCTCCAGCACGTCGGGCACGAGGAGAACGTCCGCGCGATCATGCGGCACCCCGCGCACACCGTGGGCAGCGACGGCCTGCTCGTCGGCGCCCGCCCGCACCCGCGCGCCTGGGGCACCTTCCCCCGCTACCTCGGCCACTACAGCCGGGAGTCGGGCGTGCTGACGCTGGAGGAGACGGTCGCCCGGATGACCGGCCGCCCGGCCGCCCGGCTGGGACTGCACGGGCGCGGCCGGATCGCCCCCGGCCACCACGCGGACCTGGTGCTCTTCGACCCGGAACTGGTCCGGGACGCCGCCACCTTCGAGCACCCCCGGCTGCCCGCCGAGGGCATCGCGTACGTGTACGTCAACGGCACCGCCGTCGTCCGGCAGGGCCGCACCACGGGCGCCCGGCCCGGGCGCGCCCTGCGCCGCACCGACCGAGGGACCATGGCCCTGTGAACGTCCTACCAGTCAACACCCCATCGGCGAAGGGGGCTTCGGCCGACTTCCGGGCCGAGCTGAGCGCCGGGCCGGTGATCGCGGTGGTCCGCGCGCCGCGGATCCCGGACGCCGCCGCCCTCTGTGCCGCGCTCGCCGAGGGCGGCATCGGGTTCACCGAACTCACGTACACCACACCGGATGTGACGGATCATCTGGAGCGCGCCGCGCGGGCGGGTTGGCGGGTGGGCGTCGGGACGGTGCTCACCGCAGGGCAGGCCGAGCGCGGGATCGCGGCCGGGGCGTCCTTCCTGGTCACGCCCGGCGGCCGGCCCGAGGTGGCGCGGGCGGCGCGGGCCGCCGGGGTGCCGGTGGTGCTCGGGGCGCTCACCCCGACCGAGGTGGCGCAGGCGGTGGACCTCGGGGCCGCCGCCGTGAAGATCTTCCCCGCCCGGACCTTCGGCCCCGGCTATTTCAAGGACCTGCGCGGCCCGTACCCGGAGGTGCCGCTGGTCGCGTCCGGCGGGGTGAACGCGGGCAACGCGGCCGAGTTCCTGCGGCAGGGCGCGCTCGCCGTGTGCGCGGGGACGGACGTGGTTCCGCCGGAGGCGGTGGCGGCGGGGGACTGGGCGGAGATCACCCGGCGGGCCCGGGCGTTCACGGCGGCCTGCGAGGGCCGGGGGTAGTGGCGCGCGGTGGCACGTCGAGGCGGTGGCGTGTCGGGACGGCGGGCTGTCGGGGCGGCCGGGATTGGACGAGAATCGGGGGCATCCGGCTCAGCACGGGGCCCCAGGCCCAGGACCCGGCAGGAGGATCCACCCCATGACCTCGACTCGCCCCGGCCCCCACTGGTTGGCCGACGCCATCCTGTACCAGATCTACCCGCAGAGCTTCGCGGACTCGGACGGCGACGGCATCGGCGACTTCGCGGGCATCGCCGAGCACCTGGACCACCTCGCCTGGCTCGGCGTCGACACCGTCTGGCTCAACCCCTGCTTCGCCTCGCCGTTCCGCGACGCGGGCTACGACATCACCGACTACCTCGCCGCGGCCCCGCGCTACGGCGGCACCGAGGACCTCGTCGCCCTGGTCGAGGCCGCCCGCAGCCGGGGCATCCGGGTGCTCCTGGACCTCGTCGCCGGCCACACCTCCGACCGCCACCCCTGGTTCCTGGCCGCCGCCGAGGACCCGTCCGACCACCGCTACATCTGGTCCGACCGGCAGGTGGACGGCTTCGTCGCCTCGCCCGGCCGCCGCCCCGGCTGGTACCGGCCGAACTTCTTCGACTGTCAGCCCGCGCTCAACTTCGGCTACGCGCGCAGCAGTTCGGACGAGCCCTGGCGCCAGTCGGTGGACGCCGAGGGCCCGCGCGCCAACCGTGCGGCGCTGCGCGGGATCATGGCGCACTGGCTCGGCCTCGGCGTGGCCGGCTTCCGGGTGGACATGGCGTACTCGCTGGTCAAGGACGACCCGGACAAGACCGAGACCGCCAAGCTCTGGACCGAGACCCGCGACTGGCTGGACCGCACCCACCCCGAGGCGGCGCTGTTCGCCGAGTGGGGCGACCCGGCCGCCGCCGTCACCGCCGGCTTCCACGCCGACTTCTTCCTGCACTTCGGAGGTGCGGACCACGGCCTGCCGCTGCGCTCGCTGTGGAACAACAACGGCGGGACGGTCGAGGAGTTCTGGCACCAGGACGCCTGCTACTTCGAGGCCGAGGGGCGCGGCACCCCGCGGCCGTTCCTGGACGCCTGGCGCTCCGCGGCCGAACTCACCCGCGGCGACGGGCAGATCGTGCTGCCCACCGCCAACCACGACTTCTCCCGGCTCGCCGCCGGCCCGCGAACCGCCGAGCAACTCGCCCCCGCCTTCGCCTTCCTGCTCACCTGGCCGACCCTGCCGGCGATCTACTACGGCGACGAGATCGGTATGCGGTACCTGCCCGGGCTGCCGGACGTCGAGGGCAGCGTGCTCGGCCCGCGCTTCAACCGGGCGGGCTCACGCACCCCGATGCAGTGGGCGCCCGGCTCGACCGCCGGTTTCTCCGACGCCCCGGCCGAGCGGCTGTACCTGCCGGTCGACCCGGACCCGCACCGCCCGGACGTGCTCTCCCAGCGCGCCGATCCGACCTCGCTGCTGCACACCGTCCGGCGGCTGATCGCGCTGCGCCGGGCACACCCGGGGCTGGGCTCGGCCGGCTCGGTGGACGTCCGGCACGCCGGGTACCCGCTGGTGTACACCCGGGACGGGCGGTACCTGGTGGCGGTGAACCCGCGCCGGGAGCCGGGCGCGGTGGGCCTTCCGGAGGGGGCGGGCGTCGCGCGGCCGCTGGAGGTGCGGGGCGTGCGGGTGGCGGACGGCGAGCTGCGGGCGGACGGGTTCTCGTACGGGGTGTTCGAGCTGGGCTGAGCGGACGGGCGGGGCTCGGTCGGGCGGGGGCTCGGAAGGACGGTCGGGCTTTCGATGGATGTCGGATGGTTGTAAGCTGCATCCGTAGATGGTTGCATTTACCACCTTCATTGGTTGTAAAAGCCACCTGGAATCGAGAGAACACCGGAGGACGGTACGACCGCCATGAGCACACCCCGGAACCCCGCCGCAGCGCCCACCCTGGGGCACTCGCTCAAGCACCTCGCCGTCCACCTGATCACCCCGCTGCTGATGTGCCTCGGCATGGCGCTCGCCTATCAGGGCGCCTTCCACCAGCCCGAGCCGAACCACCTGAAGGTCGCCGTGGTCGGCGCCACCCCGCAGGCGGACGGTCTCGCGCAGGCGATCCGCGCCAAGGCGGGCGACGCGCTCGACGTCCGGACCGTGCCGGACCGCTCCGCCGCCGAACAGCAGCTGCGCGACCGCGGCCTGGTCGGCGCCTTCGTGCCGGACGCCAGAAGCCCGGAGCTGATCGTCGCCAAGGGCAACTCGGACACCTCGGTGGTGGCCGCCACCGCGGTGTTCACCACGGTCACGGACCACCAGGGCGTGCCGCTGCACGTCACGAACCTGACCCCGCTCGCCGAGGGGGACCCGACCGGCCAGGGCCTGTTCTTCCTGCTGGTCGCGCTGAGCATCGGGTCGTACGCCAGCGTCGCGGTGATCGGCGCCGCCGGTGCGGCGCTGGCCATGCGGATCCGCGTGCTGGTGGGCGTGGCGGTGTCGCTGGTGGTCAGCGTGATCGGGATCGTCACCGCCGGGCCGGTCTTCCACGTCGTCGACCACGCCTACGCCGCCGTCTGGGCGCTCGGCTGGCTCTACTCGGCGGGCATCGTGCTGATCGGCATCGGCCTGCACAGCTTCCTGAAGCGGTGGACCACGCTCGCCCTGATGGTGCTGTTCGTGATGCTGAACTTCACCTCCTCCGGCGGCATCTACCGGCCCGAGCTGCAGAACGGGTTCTTCGGCGCCCTGCACGGCTTCTGGACCGGCGCCGGCTTCCAGGAGGGCGCGCGCAGCATCCTGTACTTCGACGGCGGAGCCGGCCTCGGCGGGCACGTGGCCACCCTGGCGGTCTGGCTGCTGCTGGGCGGCGCCATGGTGGTGGCCGCGGCGCTGTACGAGCGGCGCGGACGCCGCCCGGTGGAGACCGCCGCCGAGGAGGAGGAGATGGAGGAGGCGGTCGGGGTCTGATCCGACCCGACCGCGCACCACGGAAGGCTTCACCCGGCGCCAGGGCATCGGCGCCGGGTGGGGGATGGGCGGCCCGCGCCCGGCTCTGGACAAGCCGGACGCGGGCCCGCGTGTTTCAGGCGCTGCGCCGCACCGGCGTGGGCGGCCGGGTGAAGCAGCAGTCCCCGCAGACCCCGGCGTCCGGCCCCACCCGGTAGTACAGGCAGCAGCTGCGGCGCCGGAACACCGCCCCGCCGCCCGGCAGTATGCGCAGCACGCCGGCGCCGGCCAGCGGCGGGCGGGACAGCAGCTCGGCGGCCAGCTCCCGCGCCGGGCCCGGGGCGTGCGCCTCCAGCATCCGCAGCGAACCGGCCAGCGCGGAGGCGGCGTTGCCGTCCAGCAGTCGCGCCGACAGCGGGGTCGCCGCCCGGACGGCTGCCGCCAGCGGCGCCAACTGCCCGATCAGGACGGCCCGGTGGAGCCGGTCGGCGAGTGACTCGTCCTCGCCGGCGGCGGCCGGCTCGGCCTCCGGCGGTGTCCAGAGGTCGATCGGGCCCTGGTCGGGCATCCGCACCCAGGCGTGCTCCAGCGTCGGCACCACCCCCAGCAGCGCGGCCGCCCCGAGCCCCACCGACCAGAACCGGGCCGCCAGTCCGAGGTGCAGGATCGACGCCGCGACCCGGGGCTCGGCGGTGCCCAGGCGCTGCGCCACCACCCGGACGCGGGCGGCCAGCGGCGCGTCCGGGCCGGTGCCGAACAGCTCGGGCAGCGGCCGGAAGCCCGGCGGCGGCCCGCCCGGTGAGGTGTCCAGGGCGAAGTACGGGCCGATGGCGGCGAGCCGGCCGTAGTCGGTCGGCCGGTCGCTGCTCAACGGCCCTCCCCGGCGCGGCGGTTGCCGTCTGCGCGGCGGTTCTCCCCGGCGAGGCGGTTGCCGTCTGCGTGGTGGTTCTCCCCGGCGCGGCGGTCGGGCCGGGTGCGGTGGTCGGACGGGGTACGGTGCGGTGCGGTCATCGGGCCTCCGGTGGAGCGTCGGGCGGATGAACGCTACCGTGCCCGATGCCCCGCCGCCGGTGGATCAGCCCTGGTCGTCCTGCCCGCGGCCGTGTCCGTGGCCCCGTCCGCCGCTCTGCCCGCCATCCTGTCCGCCGTCCCGGTCGCCGCCGCGCCCGTCGCCGCCGCGTGCGCCGCGCGGGCGGGTGAGGGTGAACCGGTCGACCGGGACGAGGTCGCCGAACGGGCCGCTCACCGCGTAGTAGGTGACGGCGATCGTGGTGTCGCCGCCGCGCTCGCCCGGGTCGACCTCGAACGCGGCGAAGCCGTACGGGTTGTCGGCGTCGCGGAAGGCGGACCAGGGGGCGTCCTCGATCACGTACACCGGCGGGCGCTTGCCGGTGGCCGGGTCGACGGCGCCGACGCCGGTGATCACCCGGGCCTTGGCGGGGCTGAAGAACAGCTGGTTGGACGGGGCCGAGGTGCCGCCGCCGCCGATCACCATGTGGACGGTGCCCTGGGTGGTGTCGACGGTCTCGGTGCCGGTGGCGGCCGGGATCGGCGTGCGGGTGTCGGTGGGCTGCTGGCCACGGATCGGGTGCGAGCGCTCGTAGTGGTGCTCGTGGCCGCAGACCACCAGGTCGACGCCGTACCGGTCGAACAGCGGCACCCAGGTCTCGCGGATCCCGAGGTCGGCGCCGTTGAACTTGTCGGCGGTGGAGATCACCACCTGGTGCATGCAGACCACGATCCAGTCGATCCCGGGGTCGGCGTTGGCGGCGATCAACTCCCGCTCCAGCCAGCGCTGCTGGGCACCGCCGGAGTAGCCGTGCACGTAGGAGTTGCCGGCGTCCTGGTAGGCGACGTCGTCGTTGTTGAGGCTGATGACGCGCACCGAGCCGGCGGTGAACGCGTACCACATGCCGTGCAGCCCGTCGTCCGCGCCGGCGTCCGGGAGCTCGAAGTAGGCCTGGTAGGCGCCGTAGCCGATCGGGCCGTTGCCCTTCTCGTTCTCGTGGTTTCCGGCCGCCGGCATCCAGGGGCGGTGGCGGGCGGAGCGGCTGTTGTTCTCGAACCAGTCGGACCAGGTGCGGACCCGGTCGGTGGCGAGGTTGGCGTAGCAGAGGTCGCCGTTGACCAGGTGGAACAGCGGGGCGACGCGCTCGACGCCGGCGGTGGTGTCCCCGGCGGCGGGGCTGCCGAGGTTGTCGTTGGCCCAGCCGTTCGCGGTCTTCCTGCCGAGGGTCGGGGTGCCCTGGTCGCCGAAGCTGGTGAAGGTGAAGGCGGCCCGGCCGCGCGGGGCGGTGCGGACGGTGCCCAGCTCGGGGGTGGCGCCGTCGTGGACGGCGGCGTAGACGTAGTCGGTGTCCGGGTGCAGGCCGGTGAGCCGGGCGTGGTGCACCTGGACCTCGGTGCCGGAGGCGGCGTCCCGGTAGGTGCGGGTCGCCGCCTGCTCCGACCGGCCGAATCCGCCGTTCGAAGTCCCGTACATCACCCGGGGGTTGTCGACGGAGGCGGTGGTGTGCCAGGAGACCACGACCTCGCGCGAGGCGTCCGAGCCGAACTGCAGGTGCAGCCCGGAGACGCGCGGCGCGCCGGAGCGGTCGGGGCGCTCCCAGAGCAGCGGGGAGGCGGCGGCGGGGGTGGCGGTGAGCCCGGAGAGGGAGACGGCGCCGCCGAGGCCGAGGCCGGTGGCACCGGCGAGCAGTTCGCGACGGCTGACGGGGGGACGTCGAGTGGAAGCGTTCATGGCGGCCAGCCTCACCGGGTGAGGGTGAACCGCGCCGGGGCCGGGGTGTGAACAGTGTGCCCGGGCCGTGTGCTTGCGCCGCGCGCCTACGCTGTGCGCTTCTGCTGCGCGCCTGCGCCGCGTGCTCGCGGCGGACGCGAGCGCGTCCACGGAGCCGAGGGGATGCTTCGTGGACGCGCGGAACCTGTGAGGTTGGGGTGGCTTCCGGGCGTCGCGCCCTCCAGCCGGTAGTTCGATCGTCGACCGAGGTAGTCGCCAGCGGCAGACCCTGATCCGTCTCGATCTGTCGCCACTGCCTCCTGCGGTCGAACTCCTTCAGCTACCTCACAGGTCCATTTCCCATCATGCGCTTCCGGGGCCGCGCGCACCAGGGGCAAAGCATCACAATTCGGACTAAATTTTGCCCCTGGCGCGCGGCTTCCCGCGGGGGCGCTACGGCTTCGGCCAGCCGTCCACGAAGCTCAGCGTCCGGTGGTACGGCCCCTCGGGCCCGTCGCTGCGGTAGTCCTCCGTGCTGCTGCCGGTGCGGACGGTACGGTCCCCGTCGTGGCGCTGGGCGGTGGGCCGCAGGGTGTGGTCGACGGTGGCGCGCTCGGTGACGTGGTTGCCGGTCGCGGTGGTGGCCTCGCGGTGGTAGCCGAGGTCCATCGCGGTGCGCTGGTCGGTGTTCCCGGCCGCGTCGTGGGTCACCAGGTAGGTGACGTCCAGCGGTTCGCCCTCGTGCACGGTGGTGGTGCGGTGCGGGCCGCCGCCCCAGGTGCTGGTGCTGCGGGTGAGGTCGGCGAGGTTGTGCAGGGTGATGTCGTTGCCGCTGTCGCGCAGCTGCTGGGCGGAGCTGAACGCGAGGTCGTCGCGGACCTCGGTGGTGACCCGGCCGTGCGAGGTCTGCACCCAGCCGCGGGCCAGGTCGTGCCGGGCGGCGGTGACCGTCCAGTCGCCGCTGCCGCCGCCGTGGTCGGCGAGCTGAGTGGTGACGGCGGCCTCCGGGGCGACCCGGTGGTCGGTGAGCGCGCCGGTGGTGCGGTCGGTGCCGTGGTCGGTCTCGGCGAACAGGTTGACCTGGCCGGTCCACAGGTCGTTGCTCTGCGCCTCGCTGGCGTTCACGGCGATCCCGAGGGTGTGCGGGCGCCCGTCGAGCAGCAGGCCGACGTACGGGGTGAGGTCGAGCCGGTAGGCGGGCAGGTCGAAGGCGAAGACGCCGGGGACGGGCCGCCACAGCAGCGGGTCCCAGCCGCCGGTGTAGATCACCGGGTACGGCCAGACGGCGCCCGCGATCCGGCCGTCCACGCTGAGCCGCAGCTCGCGGAACGGGCCCTTGCCGCACAGGCCGGCGCCCGGGTTCGCGGTGACGAAGGCGTCCGGCGCGGAGGCGTAGGCGAACTCCTCGCAGGCGCCGCCGCCCCGGGCGTACACCTCGGCGGTGAGGCGTTCGAGGTTCTGCGGGAAGGTGAGCGCGGTGCTCGTCGACGGGGTGGCCTGGCTGAGCGCGAACGGCCCGGTGGTGAGCAGCCGGTCGGCGGAGCGGGCGGCGGGCCAGCGGCCGTCCGCGGTGTAGAAGGTGAGGCTCGCGCTGATCGTGAAGACGCCGGTGTAGGTGCTGTCGGTGACGTTGGCGAGGTCGAAGGAGAACGGCTGCGGGCCGGCCGCGAACAGCGGCGCGTAGCGGGTGAGGTCGTGCTCCAGTCGCCACTCGATGCCGTCCTTGGACGGCTCCGGGGTGGAGGAGAGCATGACCTGCACGCCGCCGACCCGGACGCCGAACATCCGGTCGAACTGCCGCCCGGCGACCTGCCCGTGGAGGTCGAGCACGACGGCGGACCACGGCCCGGCGCAGTCGGCGGGCGGGGTGAGGGTGGTGGTGTACGGGGTGTCCGGCGGGTTGCCGTACCCGTTGCGGAACTGCCGCTCGTGCATCACCTCGACGGTGCAGGAGCGGGTGTCGGGGCGGGTGAGCGGTCGGGTGGCGGTGACCGGGTCGTGGTAGTCGGTGCCGAAGTCGGCGTGGGCGGGGCCGGCGGCGGTGAGGCTGCCGGCGAGCACCAGGGCGGCGGCGCCGAGCAACCGGGCGGCGCGGTGGAGGAGTTGGCGGACGGCCAAGGTCGGGTCCCCCCGGGTCGGGTGGCCCGGGGCGCTGCCTCGGGCCGGGTGGGTGGTCCGCGCATCCTTCCGGTGACGGCATGTCAGCGTCAAGGGTCGGCCGTGGTATGGGCGTTGGCGCAGGTGTTGGCGCAGGTGTTGGCGCGGGCGTTGGCGCGGGAGTTGGCGCCAGCGTCCAGGGGTGGGCGGCCACGTGGCCGCGGGCTTCGGCGGGTGAGCGGCTACGGGCGCTGCCAACGGTGTTCCAGGGCCGCCGCCTCCTGCCGGATCAGGTCGCGCAGCGCGGCCAGCCGGGGCCGGCCGTCGTCCAGCCGCCACTGCATTTCCAGGGGCAGGACGGCCCGGCCCTCCAGTCGTACGGTGGCCACGGCGTCGGTGAGGTGGCCGGTCATCGAGCCGGGCACCAGCGAGAACGCGCGGTTGCGCGCGAGCAGGTAGAGCCGGGAGCCGACGATCCGCGGCGGGCTGACCAGCACCGGCGGGTCGACGCCGTGCTCCGCGCACAGGCCGAGCATGTGGTCGTAGTAGCGCGGGTGCTGCTCGCGCGGCCACAACAGCAGTGGCAGGTCCCGGAGTTCGGCCAGCCGCAGGCTTTCCCGGCCGGCCAGCGGGTGGTCCCGGCCGAGGGCGACCAGCACCGGCTCGTCGGCGATCCGTTCCAGCCGGTAGCCGTCCGCCTCGGCGAGGAAGCGGCCGAGGCCGATGTCGGCCAGCTCGGCGGCCAGGGTGGCGGTGACCTGCCCGGTGTCGACGGCGAGTTCGGCGGTGTCGAGGCCGGGCAGCTCCTGCTCGGCCCGGCTGACCACGGCGGGCAGCAGCCGGTTCACCACGCTCGGCGAGGCGACGATCCGGGCCGTCCCCAGCCGGGACTCCTCGTGCAGCCGGACCCGGGCCAGCAGTGCTTCGGCCTGCCCGAGCAGCCGGGCGCTCTCGGCGGCCATCACCTCGCCCGCCTCGGTCAGGGCGACCGAGCGGCGGCTGCGGTCGAACAGCTCGACGCCGACCGTCCGCTCCAGCCGGGCGACCTCCTGACTGACCGTGGGCTGGGAGATGTGCAGCCGCTCGGCGGCCCGGCCGAAGTGCAGCGTCTCGGCGACGGTCAGGAAGACCTGGAGCTGGCGCAAGGTGAATGCCATGCCCCGAGCGTAGGCCAGACCGATAGGGGAATGCCTATCGGAAGCCCCGTTACTGATTCTGGATCCCGATACGAACCGTCCCTACGCTGAAGCCCACGTTGCCCCGCCGCCGTGGCATCCCAGAGAGAGCACGCATCATGAGCGCACTGCCCGACAACCCGTCCGCCGCCGCCCCCGAACCGGCCGTTCGCATCTCCGAGGAGGTCGCGCGGGCCGTCGCCGAGGGCCGGCCCGTGGTCGCCCTGGAGTCGACGATCTTCACCCACGGCCTGCCGCGGCCGCGCAACCTGGCCGTCGCGCTGGAGGCGGAACGGCAGCTGCGGGACGCCGGCGTCGTCCCGGCGACCATCGGCGTGCACACGGGCGTGCCCACCGTCGGCCTGACCACCGAGCAGATCACCGAACTGTCCGCCGCGGACGGCCTGGACAAGGTCAGCCTGCGCGACCTGCCGGTGGTCGCCGCGTTCGGCCGGCACGGCGGCACCACCGTCGCCGCCACCGCCTTCCTCGCCCACCGGGCGGGCATCCGGGTGTTCTCCACCGGCGGCCTCGGCGGCGTGCACTTCGGCGCCTCCGAGAGCTTCGACGAGTCCGCCGACATGACCGTGCTGGCCGCCACGCCCGTCACCGTGATCAGCGCCGGCGTGAAGTCGATCCTCGACATCCGGGCGACCCTGGAGCGCTTCGAGACCTACAACATCCCGGTCATCGGCTACCGCACCCGCAAGTACCCCGGCTTCTACGTCACCGACTCCGGCCACGAGATCAACTTCGCCGTCGACTCGCCGGCGGAGGCCGCCAAGGTCATCGACGCCCGCGACCGGCTCGGACTGCCGCAGGCCGTCCTGATCGCCAACCCGGTCGACCCGGCCAAGCAGCTGCCGCCGGAGGAACTGGAGGACATCCTGGGCCGCGCCTGGGCCGAGGCCGAGCGCCAGGCCGTCACCGGCAACGCCTCCACCCCCTTCCTGCTCGACTTCATCCAGCGCGACACCGGCGGCCGCAGCCTGGAGGTCAACGTCGAGGTCTACCGGGGCAACGTCCGCCTGGGCGGCGAGATCGCCACCGCCCTGGCCGCCGCCGGTTCAGGGTCCTGACCGTGCTCGGGGTGCTCGGTGACCTCGTCGAGGACGTCGTGGTCTGGGTCGACGGCCCGCTGCGGCACGGCACCGACTCCTGCGCCCAGGTCTTCCGCCGCCGCGGCGGCAGCGCCGCCAACGTCGCCTGCTTCGCCGCCGGGGCCCACCCCGCGCGCTTCCTCGGCTGCGTCGGGCCGGACGCCGCCGGGGACGCCGTCGTCGCCGAACTCCGGGGCCACGGCGTCGACGTACGGGTCCAGCGGCGCGGCCGCACCGGCAGCATCGTGGTGCTGATCGACCAGGACGGCGAACGCACCATGCTGCCCGACCGGGCAGCCGCCAAGCTCCTGGAGCGCGTCCCGGACGACTGGCTGGCCGGCCTCGCCCACCTGCACGTGCCCGCCTACTCCTTCGACGGCGAGCCGATCGGCGCCACCGCGCTCGACGCGCTCGCCCGGGTCCGCCGGGCCGGTGGCACCACCTCGGTGGACGCCTCCTCCACCGGCATGCTGGAACAGTACGGGCGGCAGCGGTTCCTCGACCTGCTGGGCGAGTTGGCGCCGACCTTCGTGTTCGCCAACCGCTCCGAGGCCGGGTACCTCGGACTGCTGGTGGACGGCCGGCCGGGCCCCGAACGGGACCGGATCCCGGCCACCACGGTGGTCACCAAGGCGGGCGCGGAGGCGACCACGGTGGACGTGCCCGGCGCGGCGCCGTTCACCGTGCCGGTGCCGCCGGTGGCCGAGGTGCGCGACCTCACGGGGGCCGGGGACGCGTTCGCGGCCGGGTTCCTGGCGGGGTTCCTGGCGGGCGGGTCGGCGGGCGGTGCGGAGAGTGCTTCCGAGGCTGCTTCGGAGGCTGCTTCGCCGAGGGGCTCGGCGGGTGCTCCGGCGAGGGGTCCGGCGGGCGCGGTCCTCCTGCGGGCGGCGGTCGAGCTCGGGCACCGCAGTGCGGCCCGGGTGCTGGCCTCGCCGGGGGCGTCGGTCGGGTGAACGCGCGGCGGGCGGCCGCGCGTTGAGAGGGGTGTGGTGGGTGACCACCCGGTGGGCGGCCCCTCTCCCCGCGGCCGCCCACCGGCGCCGGTGCCCCGGGGTGCCCTCCGGGGGTCAGCGCAGGGCGTCCTTGCGCAGGAAGTGCTTCAGCTTCTGCCACGTCCAGGTGTTGACCACGTCCTCGGTGGTCAGCCAGCCGCGCTGCGCCGTGCCGATCCCGAAGCGCGGGTAGGCGAGTTGGCCGGTGGCGTGGGCGTCGCTGTCGATCGCGAAGCGGACGCCGTGCCGCTTGGCCCGCAGGACGTCCTCGTCGCGCAGGTCGAGCCGCTGCGGCGAGCTGTTGACCTCGATCGCGGTGCCGGTGCGGGCCGCGGCCGCGAACACCGCGTCCAGATCGACGTCGATCGGCCCGCGCCTGCCGAGCCGGCGGGTGGTGAGGTGGCCGATGACGTGCACGTACGGGTTCTCGCAGGCGCGGATCAGCCGGCGGGTCTGCGCGGCGCGGTCGAGGGTGAAGTGCGAGTGCACCGAGGCCACGCAGACGTCGAAGCCGGCCAGGAACTCGGCCGGCCAGTCCACGCCGCCGTCCGGGCCGATGTTCAGCTCGGTGCCGTGCAGCAGGCGCAACTTCTTGTGCCGGCCGGCCAGTTCGCGCAGCTGCTCGCGCTGGGTGAGCATCTTCGCGTCGGTCATCCGCTGCATCACCAGGTCCGGTGCGTGGTCCGTGACGGCGTAGTAGGAGTAGCCGCGGGCGGCGGCGGTGTCGACCATCTCGGCGAGGGTGGCCAGGCCGTCGGTCAGGTCGGTGTGCGTGTGCAGGTCACCGCGCAGGTCCGACTCCTGGACCAGCACCGGGAGTTCGCCGTTCAGCGCGGCCTCGATCTCGCCCCGGTCCTCGCGCAGCGGCGGCGGGATCCACGGCAGGCCGAGCGCCGCGTACACCTCGTCCTCGGTCGCCGACACCACCTTGGCGCCGCCGTCCACCTCGAACAGCCCGTACTCGGACAGCTTCAGCCCGGCCCGCACGGCCATCGTGCGCAGCTTGATGTTGTGCGCCTTCGAGCCGGTGAAGTAGACCAGCGCCGCGCCCCAGTCCTCCTCGGGCACCACCCGCAGGTCCACCTGCACGCCCTGGTCGGTGCGGATCGACGTCTTCGTCGGGCCGCTCCCGATCACCTCGGCCACGTACGGGAGTTCGGTGAGCGCGGCCATCAGCGGTGCGGAGTCCTCGGCGGTCGCCAGCACGTCCACGTCGCCGACCGTCTCGCGCATCCGGCGCAGCGACCCCGCGTACGCGCACCGGGTGCAGCCCGGCACGGCCGACAGCGCGGCGACCAGCTGCTCGGCCAGCTCGGTCGCGGCGTCCAGCAGCGTCCGGCCGCCGGACTGCCGCAGCAGCTCGATGCCGTGCAGGATCTTCTCGCCGCTGCGCTCGCCGAAGCCGGCCACGCCGGACAGCTTGTCGGCGCGGATCGCCTCGGCGAGCTCGTCGACGGAGGCGATCCCCAGGTCCCGGTGCAGGACGAGCGCGCGCTTCGGGCCGACGCCGGGGACGGCCGTCATCTCCCGCACGCCGGACGGGATCTTCGCGCGCAGCTCCTCCAGCGCGGGGATCCGGCCGGTGGCGAGGAACCCGGCGACCTTCTCGGCGGTGGACTTCCCGACGCCGGGGATCTGTTGGAGGCCCTTGGCGTCGAGGCCCGCGACGTCCTCCGGGTACTCGCCGACCGCCCGGGCCGCCTTCTCGTAGGCGCGGGCCCGGAAGGCGTCCCCACCGGTGATGTTGATCAGGTCGGCGTACTCCTGGAGTAGCTCCCTGACCTGGTCGTTGAGCCGGGGCATGAGGTCAGCTTAGGGGCGGGCCCGGGGCTTCCGCCTGCGGGCCGGGGAGCGGGCGGGGGGCGGTCGGGGGGTGTGCGGCCCCCGGCCCGCGGTGCGGCCGGGCTCCCGCCGCGGCGCCCGGACCGTGGCCCCGGGCTGCTCGTGTTTCGCCTGCGAGCGGGCCCGGCGGCGGCCGGGTACCCGCCGGTCGGGGGGTGTGCGACCGGCCGCCCGGCGGGGGTGGCGCGCAGACGCCGCCCGGGAGCCGGATTGTCACCCGGGCGGCGGAGGCGCAGGCTGGCGGGAGGGCCGGAACGGCGGCGCGGCGCGGTCGGTCACGGCGGGCCGCGGTCGGGTCAGACGGTCGGGCGAGACGGCTGGGCGAGACGGCCAGGCGCGACGGTCGGGTGAGACGGCCGGGTGACGGCCGGTGGTGAGCACGAGGGGCAGGGCAAGGCGATGGCACGCGGGAAGCTCTGGGGCTACGTGGCGTCGGGGGCCCGGGTACTCGGCGCGCTCGGCGGCGGGATCGGCGGGATCGGCGGGATCGGCGGCGCGCGCGGCGGCACGGGTGGCGCCGGCGTCGGTCGGGCGGGCGAGCCGGACGACGGCGCGGTGGCGGTCGAGGGCCTCGGGCTGGTGCGGCCGGGGGCGGTGGCCGGGCCGCGGGCGCTGTCCCGGCCGGAACTGGAGCGGCTGCGCTGGACCGCTCGGCAGGCCGGGTGCGGGCCGCTGTCCCGGCACGTTCAGGTGGCCGACGTGCTGCGCCGGGTGGTGCGCGGCGGCGGCCGGGCGGCGAACGTGTCGGTGCGGGTGGCGCCCGGGCTGCCGGTGGTGGCCGGGGACGCCCGGCGGCTGGAGGCCGCGATCGCCGGGCTGGTCGATCACGCGCTCCGGCGCAGCCCGCTGGGCGCCCGGGTCTCCGTCCGGGCCGACGCGGTGGGCGGGCCGGGCTCCGGCACGGCGGCGTGGGACCGGGGCCGGGTGGAGGTCCGGATCTCGGACCGGGGCTGGTACGAGCCGCCCGAGGCGCGCGAGTGGCTGCTCGCGCGGGTGCGGCCGGGCGGGCCGGTGGGGCCGGCGCTGCACAACCTGGTGCTGGCGGCCGGCGGGTGGATCGCCGTCGAGCCCACGCCGGGCGGCGGGCTGACGGTGGTGCTGCTGCTGGCCGTCGCGCAGGAGTGACGCCGGGCCCGGGCGGTGCTGCTGTCCCGCCCGGGTCCTCCCTCCGCGCTCCGGCGCTCAGCCCGGGTTCCCCGGCCGCGTTCTCCGGTCTTGTCCCCCGGCCTCGTTCTCCGGCCTTGTTCTCCGGTCGTGCCGACCGCACAGGATTCTTCGCAAAAAACCCTTTGCAAAGAATCCTGTGCGGTCCTACGCTCATGCCATGACCGAAGACCAGGGTTGGAAGCACAGCGACGATCCGCACACCGTCCTGACCGCCAAGGGCATGAAGGCGATGGCGCACCCGGTGCGCATGCAGCTGGTCGGCCTGCTGCGCAAGCACGGGCCGTCCACCGCGACCAGGCTCGCCGAGCAGCTGGGGCTCAACTCCGGAGCCACCAGCTACCACCTGCGCCAGCTCGCCGCCGCGGGCTTCGTGGAGGAGGACGCGGAGCGGGGCAACGCCCGCGAGCGCTGGTGGCGTTCGGTCCGCACGCTCACCGTCTGGACGGGCGACGACCTGGCGGACGAGGAGATCGAGACGGCTGTCGGCTTCCTGCGCTCCGTGCTGGCCGCGCACACCCTGACCGGCCAGCGCACGCTCGACGCCTTCGAGACCATGCCCCGCGAGTGGCGCAAGGCCGTGGACTTCAGCGACCTGGTGCTGCGCCTCACCCCGGCGGAGGCGGAGCAGCTGGGGGCGGAGCTGTCCTCGGTGATCAAGCGATACCGCCGGGAGGGGGCGGAGGGCCCGGTTCCGGCGGGCGCGGAGCAGGTTTCCGTCATCGTGCACGTCCTGCCCGATCCGACCGTCGAAGCCGACCAGGCCACTGAGAACGACACCGACACCGAGGGGGAACGATGACCGCCGCCACCACCACCGCAGTGCCCGCCGACCGGCCGGTGCGGAGCCTCCGGCCGCTGGTCGGCGTGCTGGCCGCCACGGCCGTCTCCCTGACCGGGACGCGGGTCTCGGCGATCGCCCTGCCCTGGTTCGTCCTCGCCACCACCGGCAGTGCCACCATGACCGGCCTGGTCGCCTTCGCGGAGATGGCGCCGTACGTGCTGGTCAAGGCGTTAACCGGGCCGCTGGTCGACCGCCTCGGGCCGCGCGTGGTGTCCTGGACGACGGATGCGGTGAGCGCCGTCGCGGCGGGGCTGGTCCCGCTGCTGCACGCCCAGGGGCTGCTGCCGTTCTGGCTGCTGCTGGCGATGGTCGCGGTGATCGGGGCGATGCGCGGCCCGGGGGACTTGGCGAAGTCCGTCATGGTCCCGGAGGCCGCCGACCACGCCCGGGTCCCGCTCGAACGGGCCACCGGACTGTGCGGTGTCACCGAGCGGCTGGCCTCCACGATCGGCCCGGCGGTCGGCGGTGGCCTGGTCGCGCTGGTGGGCCCGCTGTCCGGCCTGGCGCTGAACGCGGCCACCTTCGCGCTGGGGTCGCTGATCATCGCCCTCGCCCTGCCGCGCGGCATGGGGCGCACGGCCGTTCCGGCGGCGCCCGGGGAGGGCGAGCACGGCTCCGGTGCCGAGCAGGGCGGTTACTGGTCGATGCTCCGCGCGGGCTTCGGCTTCCTGCGGGCCGAGCCGCTGCTGCTCGCGGTGATCGTGATGGTCGGCATCACCAACCTGCTCGACGCCGGGTTCGCGACGGTGCTCGTGCCGGTCTGGGCCCGGGAGTCCGGCAACGGCCCGGCCGCCATCGGCCTGACCGGCAGCGTCATGGGCGTCGCCGCCGTCCTCGGCAGCCTGATAGCGGCCGCCGTGGCGCACCGGATGCCCCGCCGGACGGTGTTCCTCCTCGGCTTCCTGGTGGCCGGAGCGCCGCGCTTCCTGGTGCTCGCCTCGGGCGCGCCGATGGGAGTGGTGCTGACGGTCTTCGCGATCGGCGGCTTCGGCTCCGGCTTCCTCAACCCGATCCTCGGCGCGGTGCTCTTCGAGCGGGTGCCCCGCCACCTGCTGGGCCGGGTGCACGCCCTCACCGACTCGCTGGCCTGGGCGGGCATCCCGCTCGGTGGGCTGGTCGCCGGCGCGCTCGTCGCCATGACCGGGCTGATACCCGCCCTGGTCGCGAGCGGCGTGGCCTACTTCGTCACCACCACCCTGGCCGGGCTGCGGCGGGAGTGGCGGGAGATGGACGGGCAGCGCGGCGGCGCGGGGGCCATCGCCGAGCCGCAGTCCGAGCCGCAGTCCGAACCCGAGTCCGAACCGGAGTCCGAGCCCGTGGTTGTGGCTGCCGCTGCCGGCGCGCAGGTGGCAGGGGTCTCGGCGGCCCCGGGGGCAGCGGCGGCTCGGGTGGGCTCGTGACGGGGTCAGCGGACCTCGGGTGCGGGCCGGGGGGCGGGCACGAGCCCGGACCAGCGGAGGAGCAGCAGGCTGGCGGCGGCCGCGAGGGCGCACCACGTGGAGATGAAGGCGAGGTGCCAGAGCACGGCGCACCCGGCGGCGCCGACCCCGGTGAGCAGGCCGAGGAGGCGGAGCGAGCGGTCACCGCTGAGCAGGAAGGAGCCGATGGTGGCGAGGAGGTAGCCGGCGAGCAGGACGGTCGGGTGCGGGACGCCGATGCCATAGCCGAGGGTGTGGCCGTGCACGGTGGCGGTCACCGGGTGGACGGCGACGGCCGCCGCTAGCGGAACGGCGACCACCGCGCCGAGCAGGGCCAGTGCGGCCAGCACCCGGCGGCGGGCCGGACCGGCCGGATGCCCGGGTTCGGTGGCCGCGCACCACACCCCGGCGGGCACCAGCACGGGCAGCAGGGGCAGCGCGATCACCGCCCAGGCCGTCCGGGCCGCCTGGGCGAGGGCGCCGGGGGCCTCGCCGTCCGCGCCGAGCCAGACCAGTGCCTCGACCAGCTGGTGCACGCCCAGGAGGAGCGGGAGCGCGGCGAGCGGCAGCCGCTGGGGCCGACCGGCCCGGCGGGCGCGGACCAGGCACAGCACGCCGAGGCCCGCGACCACCCCGCCGGCCACGGCGTCCGCCTGCGCGCTCCAGCACATCGGGCCGGCTAACCTCCCCCGTCCCGAGGAGGGTTGGGGCCGCCGGGCCGGCCGGGGCCCCCGCCCCCACCCGTGCCCTCGTTCTCGCCCGTGCCCTCGTCCTCGTCCGTGCCCTCGTCCTCGTCCTCGTCCGTGCCGTCAGTGGCGTCCGCACCCTGCTCGGGTGGTGCGCCGATGCTCTCCAGGGTCTCGTAGACAGTGCCCGGCATCGCGGGGTGGCGGCCGATCACGATCACCCCGATCACGATCGCCAGCAGCCCGGCCGACTGCCAGGCCAGCGCGCCCGGCGTGACCCGCAGCCGGTCGCCGAGGAAGCCCACCGCGCAGGCGATCCCGGAGAGCGGCTGGGCGGCGGTCAGCGCGGGCAGGGACATCCGCAGCGGCGCCACCTCGAAGGCGCTCTGCACCAGCAGCAGTCCGACCACGCCCGCCGCCACCACCGCGTACGGCTGCCAGCTGCGCAGCACCGCCTCCAGCCCCTGGTGGTCCAGGCGTTGGGTGGTGGTGCGGGTGAGGGCGTCCTGAAGGCCGTAGAGCAGTCCGGCGGCGAGCGCCAGCAGGGTGGCCTCCTCCAGCAGCGGCAGCCGGCGGGCGAGCGAGACCAGCAGCAGGGTCAGCCCGACCACGATGCCGACCACCAGCCAGTGCCGCAGCTCCCCGGCGGGCGCCCCGCCCCCGGTGGGCTGCCCGGCCACGATGAACGCCGTCACGCCGAGCCCGAGCAGCAGCACGCCGGCCCAGCCGGAACGGCCGAGGCTCTGCTTGGTCAGCACCCGGGAGAGCGCCATCGCGAACAGCAGGTTGGTGGTCAGCAGCGGTTCGACGAGGGAGACCTCGCCCTTGTTGAGGGCGAGCGCGGAGAGGATCAGTCCGCTGACCATGAAGCCGGTGCCGAGCAGCCACTCGGGCATCCGCATCAGGTCGAGCAGCAGCCGCCACCGCAGCAGGTCGGCACGCGGAGCCCGCTGCGCCGCGTGCTGCTGGAGGACGAAGCCGAGGCCCAGACAGCAGGCCGCGCCGAGAGCGAGGAGGAAGACCGCCACGGTGGGACCGCCAGATTGTCGCTGCCGGCGCCGCGCCCGTGGGTCCGCGCCGGGGTCGGCCGGCGGTCGCGGCGCGCCTCCGTCAGCGTACCGCCGGGGCGTCGGCCGGGCCGAGCGGACGGGCGTTCGCGCGTCCACGCGGCCGCGCTTGCCGCTACCGGCGGGGCGGGCGCACGCTGGTGTGAGCGGCCGCCACGGGCCACCGCCCGTGCCGGCCCCGAGAGGCGCGACGGGGGCCGGCACCAGGAGGTGTGGCATGCACAACCAATGGGAAGTGGAGCTGAGCTTCGAGGAGGACGGCGTGCACACGGCGTGCGACGCCCGACTCACCGGAGCGCGGGCGCCCGGCCTGAGCGCGCACGGGGAGTCCGTGAAGAGCGCCGACGACCGTCCGCTCGCGAGGATCGGCGAGGAGGTCGCGGCCTCCCGCGCACTGGAGGCGCTGTCCCACAAGCTGCGGGCCCAGGCGACCGGGGAGATCGACGACGAAGGGCACCGCCCGGGCTACCTGATCTACTGAACGGACGCGCGCCCGCTCGGGCGCCGGACACCTGCGACGGCCTCCCGGTGACGAGTGGGGACGTGGGGTGCCTGCGGGCCGACAGTCTGCCATCGCCAAGTCCCTTGCCATAGTGGGGATTTGACGATCAGGCGGTTTTCGGTCGCCCCGCGCGTGCCCCCCGCGCGCTACCCGGCGGCCGCGGACGCGGACGCGTCGTGGGCGAGCCGGCGGGCCGCCGCCTGGACCTTCGCGGCCCAGGCCGGGACGTCCTGCGGCCGTGCCTCCGCGAGGTGGGCGAGGTGGTACTCGGCGCCCACCGCGTCGAGGAGGGCGCGTTCGGCGTCGGTGCGGGCCGCGGTGAGGCCGGTGCCGCGCCAGACCTCGGCCGCGAGGCCGCGGGGTGTCAGCTCGCCGGCCGTGACCCGTGCGGCGAGGTGGTGGAGCAGGTGGCGCTCGGCGGTCGCCTCGTCGGGGAGGGCGGCGCCCAGTTCGGCCAGGGCCGTCAGGAACAGCTCGTGGATGGGGTCGTGGCGGGGGCGTCCGGCGAGGTCGCGCAGCGCGGGCGAGTCCAGGCCCGCCGCGAGCAGGCGGGCGGCCGCCATCGGCAGGTCCTCGGACGGGACGAGCCCGGCGACGTACTGCCAGGTGAGCGTGTGCAGCTGGTCCATGCCCGGCATTGTTCCGAAGGGCGGCGCGCGGGCGCCCCGGGTTTTCGGGCCGGGCTGGAGCGAGGGTCCGGCCTCGCCACCAGGGCGAGGGTCTAGCTGCGCCACCAGGGCGGGCGGATGACGTCGTCGGCCTCGACGGCGCAGTTGGTGCCGCTGACCACCTCGCGGGCGGAGAGGTCCCAGCCGACCACGCCCGGGGCGGAGCGGTCGAGCTCGACCACGCGGGCGCGCCGCGGCCCGGCGCCGGTGTCGACGTCGCAGCTCAGGACGCTGGTCCAGGAACGGCCGTTGAGCGCGGCCGAGACGGCGAGGGCGGGGAGGACGGCCAGGGCGAGCAGCAGGGCGGCGACCCGGAGCGCCTCGGCCGCCCGGGGCCGGAACGAGGTGGCGGGCCGGCCGGTGCGGTGGCCGGTGTCGGCGGAGCGGGCGCCGGTCCGGTACTCGGCGATGACGCCGAGCCGCAGCAGGTAGCCCAGCGCGCCCGAGGCCACGCCCCACCACAGGCCGTTGAAGGCCCCGACCACCACTCCGGCCGCGAGCGGGACGATCGACGCGGCGGCCGCCGTCGCGATCCGGCCGCGCTCCCGGTGGCGGGCTGCGCCCCCGTGGGCGGCCCGGTAGGCGTAGGTGAGGTGGCAGGCCACCGCCGCCAGGACGGCGGCGAGCACCGGTTCGGCGAGGAACATGCCGATGACGACGTCGACCCAGTTGGCCGGCCCCATGGCCGACAGGGCGTCCCGCGCGGCGTCGCCGCCGCCGAGCGTCCAGGCGAGCTTGAGCACCGGGAT
Source organism: Kitasatospora sp. NPDC094028 (assembly GCF_049543595.1). Lineage (NCBI taxonomy): Bacteria > Bacillati > Actinomycetota > Actinomycetes > Kitasatosporales > Streptomycetaceae > Kitasatospora > Kitasatospora sp. NPDC094028. The sequence continues at coordinate 66,393 of NZ_JBMVFA010000022.1, forward strand.
CGCGAACAGCACGGCCGGGGCCATCACGTGCTCGGCACCCGCCCGCGCCCCGCCCGTCGCCCTGGATCCGCTCATCCGGCCAGGCTATGGCCCGCCGCCCCGGCTCCGGCGTCACACCATCGGCGCGGCTCGCGGGCGATTCGTCAGTTCTCCCGGCCGGGTTCGCCCAGCACGCTGCGGCAGTGTGCCCGGGCCGGTGCGGACAGCAGCGGCTGCCACCGGGTGAAGAGGTCGAGGAGTTCGGCGCCGTGGCGCTCGCGGATCTCCGGGCTGATCGCGGCGATGTCCAGCTCGTTGGCGGCGGTGAGTTCGGCGAAGTCCCGCCGCGCCGCGAGGCCCGGCCGGGTCGGCGCGCCGGTGAACCGGTCGACGAAGGTGCCGTGTTCGTCGGCGAGTCCGCGGTAGGAGGAGGCGCGGTCGCAGGAGGCGTAGAAGTGGACGAGTGCTTCGGCCTCGGCGCCGATCGCCTCGACCAGTTCCGCCCGGCGGTCCAGGTCCAGCAGCGCGACCGGGAACCCGTCGGTCCCGTAGAACGCGTGGCAGAGCCCGGCCGACACCAGCGCCGGGCGGGCGCCCCAGGAGGCGAGGAGGCCGCTGACGCGCTGCAGGTGCGCCAGCAGCGTTCCACCGGGGTGTTCGATCGTCCCGGCTCCGGCCGCCTGCAGGATCGCCAGCGCTCTTGCGGTCATTCCACCCTCACTCGCTCGAACGGTCATCGTCCGGTCCAGAGCCTGCCACGATCGCAGGACGGAAGTCCTGTGAGCCGGATCACGGTTGAGGTTGACCTCGGGTCAGGGTGGAGGCTCCTCGCAGCGGGGCGACGCCGCCCCGGAGACCACCGATGTGAGGGAGCAGCATGTCCACCGACCTTTCCGGCCAGGCGCAGGACCGTCCGGAGCTGCGGGAGGCGATCGAGGAGCTGGTCGGCTCCGGCTTCCTCGGGATCCAGCTCCGGGTGAACGACGAGCGCGGCGAGTGGGTCGGCAGCGCCGGTGCGCGCGAGCTGGGTCGCGGCGCCGAGCCGCTGACGGACGGGCACTTCCGGATCGGCAGCACCACCAAGAGCTTCGTCGCCACCACGGTGCTCCTGCTGGTCGCCGAGGGCCGGCTCGGCCTGGACGACCCGGTCGCCGACCAGCTGCCCGGGTTCGGTCTCGACCGGCGGATCACCGTGCGGATGCTGCTGCAGCACACCAGCGGGATCTTCAACCACACCGGCGAGCTCTACGAGGACGGCACGATCGTGCTGGGTGTCCCCTGGCGGGGCAAGGAGTGGGTGGACAACCGGTTCCGGACCTACCCGCCCGAGGAGCTGGTGCGGCTGTCGCTGTCCCGGCCGGCGCGGTTCGAGCCGGGTGCGGGCTGGAGCTACGCGAACACCAACTACGTGCTGGCCCGGCTGGTGGTCGAGCAGGTCACCGGCCGGCCGTTCGCCGAGGAGCTCCGGCGGCTGGTGCTGCGCCCGCTGGGGCTGACCGGCACCGTGGCGCCGGGCGCCTCGCCGGAGATCCCCGAGCCGCACAACCACGGCTACTACCGCTACGACGACGGCGGGCGGGAGCGGACGGTCGACGTCACCCGGCAGAACCCGTCGTGGGTCGGGGCCGGCGGCGACATGATCTCGACCACCCGGGACCTGCACGGCTACTTCTCCGCGCTGATGGCCGGCCGGCTCCTGCCGCCCGCGCTGCTGGCCGAGATGCGCACGCCGGAGGCGAGCGTCGGCTACGGCCTGGGGGTGTTCGCCCAGGAGACGGAGGCCGGCACCGTGTTCCACCACAACGGCGCCACCATGGGCTCGGCGGCGCTGATGTACAGCACGGCGGACGGCAGTACGACCCTGACCGCCGGGCTGACCTGGGTGGACGACGCCGGCCTGTCGATCGCGCCGGCCTTCCAGGCCGCCCAACAGCGTTTCGTCGAGGCGGTGTTCTGCGGCAAGCTGGCCCGATGAGCAACGGGGTCACGATCGGGCGGGCGGCGGCGTTCGTCGGCGTCACGGTGAAGACGGTGCGGCACTACCACAAGCTCGGCCTGGTGGTGGAGCCGGAGCGGGACGGCTCCGGCTACCGGCGGTACGGGTCCGGCGAGTTGCTGCAGCTGGTGCAGGTGCGGACGCTGGCCGCCGCGGGCGTGCCACTGGCCGATATCGGGCCGATGCTCGACGCCGACGCCGAAGGGTTCGACGCCGCGCTCGCCGACGTCGGGCGGCAGCTCACCGAGCGCATCGACGAGCTGGTCGCCCGCCGCGACACCCTGCACCGGCTCGCCGACGGCGACCGGGCCCTGCTGCCCGACCGCGCCTGCGCCGTGCTGGACCGGATGCCCGGGCTCGGCTTCGACCCCGCCTACGTGGCCGCGCAACGCGAGGCCCTGGTGCTGGCCCGGGCGCTGGTGCCCGAGGTCCTCGACGGCTTCCTGACCCAGCTCGAACACGGGCTGGACGACCCCGAGTACGTCGACCTGGTCAAGCGCGGCTGGGAGGCCGAGAGCTGGGACCCGGACGACCCGCGGATCGAGGAACTGGCCGCCGCCATGGCCGAGCGCTACCTGGCCAACCCCGCACTGCTCGGCGACCGCGCCACCCGCCAGGCCTGGGCCAGGGCGTCGGCCCAGTACCAGCTGATCAACCACCACCGCGAGGACCGAACCCCGGTCGCGGCCCGCCTGACCGCCCTCACCGAGGCCGGACTCCGCGCCGCGGGCGTCCGCATGCCACCCCGGTGAAGGACCGGAGGGCACCGCGGCCGACCGCGAGCCGGTGAGCCCGCGAGTCGGCGAGCGCGGCGGCTCTGGTTGGCGGTGGGTGCCGGGGGTGCTAGACATCCCTTGTGGACGATCACCCCGAGCCCTCGACCCTGCGTGTCTTCGTCGCGCTGGCTCCGCCCGACGAGGCCAAGGACGAGCTGGCCCGGGCCCTGGAGCCCGCCTACGCCGGGTATCCGCGGCTGCGGTGGAACCGGATCGAGGACTGGCACATCACGCTCGCCTTCCTCGGTGAACTGCCCGCCACGGCCGTGCCGTTGCTGCGGTCGGTGCTGGCGGGCCTGGCGGCGGCGCGCCCGGCTCTGCGGCTGGGACTGCGGGGCGGCGGCCAGTTCGACGAGCGGCTGCTGTGGAGCGGGATCGACGGGGACCTGGAGGGGCTGCACCTGCTCGCCGACGACGTCCGGGAGCTGGTCCGGTCCTGCGGGATCGCGTTCAGGAGCCGTCCGCTGCGGCCCCACCTGACGCTGGCGCGGGCCCGTCGCGACGACTCCACCAGCGTGCCGCAGGCCGCGGCCGGGCTCGCCGGGTTCGTGGGGCGGCCCTGGCTCGCCGAGCGGCTGCACCTGGTCGGCAGCAACATCGGCCGCGGCCCCGGGCCGATCCGGTACCGCGACATCGAGTCCTGGCGACTCGGCGCCGCGGTCCGGGCCGGGGGCGACGGCGCGCCCGCCGAGCCGTAGGGGCGTCCGCCGTCACAGGGGGGTGAGGATGTCCTGGTGGGCCCCGTCGAGGACGAGGCCGTTGTCCAGCCGGACCCGGACGGTCACCTTGCTCCCCGCCTCCCGGTAGGCGGCCCACTGCGGCTCCAGTGCGGCGATCTCCGTCCGCAGCCGCTCGCGGCTGGCCGCCGGCATGGTGTGCCCGTAGTCGTCGAGCAGTGCCTTGAGGCGCTGGTACTCGACGACCTCGTGGCTCTGGGGCAGTTCGCCGTCCACGCGCTCGACGGTGCCCTCGATCCCGGCCCCGAGCGAGAGGAACCCGACGACGCCCGCGGGCTCCCCGGCGACTGCCTCGCCGATCCCGAGGTCCTCGGCGAGCCGGACGCGCCGGCCTTCCTCCAGGGTCATCCGTGCTCCGCCTCTCCGTCGATGCCGGTCCGTGCTGCCGTCCGACGATTATCCGCCGGGCGCGTCACGGTACCGGACCGCCGGCGGCCGGTGGCAGGCGTCAGGCGTCAGGTGCGGGCGGTGGCGGCGAGGAAGGCGGCCACCCGCTCGTTGACCTGGGCCGCGCCCGTCATCGGCAGGTTGTGGTGGGTCGTGCCCGGAATGACGGCGACGGTGGCGGTCGGCAGGGCGGAGCGGGCGGCGGCCGCGACCCGCTGGGCGTCGTGGGGCCGGCTGTGCTCGGCGAGGAGGGTGAGGACGGGGGCGGCGAGGGTGCGGAGGCGGGCGGGGGTGGGGCGGGGGCCGGTGACGACGGGGGAGGCGGGGAAGTCGGCGTAGCCGAGGGCGTACAGCTCGCGCCAGCCGTGGTCGAGGTGGTCGCTGCCGCCGGACTCCCAGTCGAGGTAGCGGCGGGCGCGGTCCGGGGTGCGGCGGGGGAGGAAGAGCGGGAGGGCGCGCAGGAGGTAGCCGGGGCGGAAGCCGGCGAAGCACTGGGTGGGGTCGAGCAGGGCGAGCCGACCGGTCCGGGCGGGCGCGTGGAGCGCGTACTGCAGGGCGATCCAGCCGCCGTAGGAGTGGCCGCAGAGGTCGGCCTCGGGGATGTCGAGGGCGTCGAGCACGGCGTCGATCCAGCCGAGCAGGCCGGGGAGGCCGGCGAGCGTGGCGCCGTCGTGGACGCTGCGCCCCGGGTCGCCGATGAGGTCGACGGCGAGGACGCGGTGGCCGGCTTCGGCCCAGGCGGCGGCGTTGGCGAACCACATGGTGGAGGTGGCGCCGCCGCCGTGCACGAGGACGAGCGGGCGGCCGTCGCGCGGGCCGCAGGCGTTGATCCGGGTGGTGCCGTGGGCGGTGCGGACGGTGACCGGCTCGACGGGGACGGGCCAGCGGGCGAGCTGGGCGTCGTAGGCGGCGAGGAAGGCGGCGGTGCGCCGGGTGTGCTGGGAGGTGAGGGGAGCGGGTGTGGCGGGCATGGGTGTGCCTCCGCGGCGGTCATCAGGGCATGATGGGGTCACTCGCAGAACAAGTATCTCGCTCAGCGAGAGAATAGTGGCATACGTGTGCCCGGGACGGAGAAGAGGGTGTCCGAGGTCTCACCGCAGCCGGAACCGATGCGGCTGGTCCACCTGCTGCGCGGCCTGACCGTCGAACTCGACCTGTTCGGCGCCGAGTTCGCGTCCCGCAACAAACTGCACCCGACCGACCTGCGCGCGCTGATCCACCTGCTGGACGCCGCCCGGGCCGGCCGGGTGGTCACCCCGGGCCGGCTCGGGGAGGCGCTGCGGCTCAACTCGGCGGGCACCACCGGCCTGGTGGACCGGCTGGAGCGGCTCGGGCTCATCCGCCGCGAACGGGACTCGCGGGACCGGCGGCGGGTGCACCTGGTGGTGGAGCAGCGGGCGATGGAGATGGGGGAGGGCTTCTTCGGCGGGCTGATCGGCGAACTGGTCGCGGCGATGGGGGAGTTCGACCCGGCGGAGCTGGCGACGGCCCGGCGCTTCCTGGAGGCGATGACCGGGGCGGTCGCGGCCGCGGCGTCGGCGTCGGCATCGGAGTCGGAGCCGGAGTCGGGGCTCAGGAGGGCCCGAGGGACCAGCTGATCACCGACAGCGTGGCCATCGACACCAGCGTCGACCACAGCACCGCGTCCCGGGCGAGCCCGGTGCTCCGCCCGTACTCGCGCGCGTAGGTGTACACGTTCTGCGCGGTGGGCAGCGCGGAGAAGAGCACCACGGTGAGCAGCTGGTGCGTGGGCAGGTGCAGCAGCGGACCGGCGACGGCGAGTGCGGCCAGCGGCTGCACGAGGGTCTTGATCGCGACGGTCAGCCCGGTCTCGGCGAGGCGCGAACGGCCTTCGGCCGGCGGGCGGTTGTGCAGCGACATGCCGAGGGCGACCAGGGCGGTGGGCACGCCGGCGCCGCCGAGCAGTTCGGCCGAGCGGTTCAGTTCGGCGGGCAGGTGCAGTGCGGTCGCCGAGCACACCGCCCCGAGTGCGGTGGCCAGCAGGATCGGGTTGCGCAGCGGCAGCGTGAGCAGCGCCCGGCGGCCGGCCGCGCCGCTGTCGAGCACCGCCAGCGCGGTGGGGGTGACCAGCAGGATCTGGAACAGCACCACCGGCGCGACGAAGGAGGCGTCGCCCACGACCTGCATGGCGACGGGGATGCCGAGGTTGGCCGAGTTGACGTACCCGGAGGCCATGGCGCCGATGACGAGTTCGCCGCTCCTGCGGCGGAACAGCAGGTGCCCGGCGAGCAGCCCGAGGCCGGTCGCGGCGGCGGTGCCGGCGGCGAAGGCGAGCATGGAGGGGTTGGCGAAACGATCCAGCGGGGTGCGGGAGATCATCAGGAACAGCGCGGCCGGCATCGCCACGTGGAAGACGAACTTGGTCAGCACCGCCTCCGCCTGTGCCCCGAGCAGTCTGCTGCGGCCGACCAGGTAGCCGACCCCGGTGAGCGCCCAGATCGGGGCGAAGCCGGAGAGCAGCGGGTGCAGGGAGGCCATGGTTCCTCGGTTCGCTCGGACTGGCGACGGCCGGGCGGGGTGGGCGGCCGCGGTGGTGCGGGTGGTGCCTGTGGTGCGGGTGGGGCGGGGATCGCCCGCCCGGGGCAGTAAACCAGTGGCCGTCCGCGGACCGGTCGGCGCCCCGGGGCCCGCTGCCGGACGAGGGCCGAAGGCGGGTCCTAGGATGGGGAGATGGAGCATGACCGGTACCTGAGCCTGTCCGAGGTCGAGACCGTCGCACGCCGTGCCCACCAGGGGCAGGTGGACAAGCTCGGGCACCCGTACGCGGAGCACATCGCGGCGGTCGCGGGCGGGACGGCCGCACGCGGCGGCAGCGAGGCGCAGATCGCGGCGGGCTGGCTGCACGACACCGTCGAGGACGACCGGCTGAGCCGCGAGTGGCTGGCGGAGGCCGCGCTGCCCGAGGAGACCAAGGCGATCGTCGACGCGCTCACCCGCCGCCCCGACGAGCCGCTGGAGGAGTACACCGCGCGGATCCTCGCCACGCCCGGCGCCCTGCTGGTCAAGCGCGCCGACCTGGCCCACAACTCCGACCCGGCCCGCCTCGCCGCACTGCCCCCGGCCACCGCCGAACGGCTCGCCGCCAAGTACGCCCGGATGCGCGAACTGCTCGGCCTCACCGGCGAACTCTGAGCCCGCCCCGCCCCGCCCGGTCGGGGAGCGGTCCGGGAGCGGTCGGGCGCGCCGCGACGCACGACAGGGCCCGGCCCCGCGCGGGTTGCGCGAGGGGCCGGGCCCTGTCGGATCACCTCGGGAGCCCCTGTCCGGCCCCCGGGGTGTGGGGGGAGTGGTCAGGTGCGCCGGTGTGGGGGCGGCTTAGTACCAGTGGTTGGCCTGCCAGAAGTTCCAGGCGGCGTTCGGGCTGCCGTAACGGGAGTTCATGTAGTCCAGCGCCCACTTGATCTGGGTGGCCGGGTTGGTCTGCCAGTCGGAGCCGGCGGAGGCCATCTTGGAGCCCGGCAGTGCCTGGGCCAGGCCGTACGCGCCCGAGCTGGGGTTGGTCGCGGTCACGTTCCAGCCGGACTCGTGGGTGATGATCTGGTTGAACGAGGCCAGCTGGTTCGCCGGGACGATCTGCGCGGCGACGCTCTGCGGGGTCGCGGCGCTCGCGGCGGTGGCGGGCAGCACGGCCGCACCGAGGCCGGTCAGAGCGGCGGCGCCGGCGAGAATCGCGGCGGAAGTACGCATACGGAGCTTGAAAGCGGGCATGTAGAACAAGACCTCAATCGGGTTGGGCCGGGTCGCACCCCGCCCGGGACCGTGGCCGGACAGGGGCCATGACGGTCGCGGGGCGCGACTCGGCAGCAAGCCGTTCACCGGGGGGACAGGTGCCGGTGCGGCTGACGACGAGAGCCATTGTTGCCAGACCGGATCGGCCGTCGCCAAGACCCCCTCATTACGACCTGGCGTCGTATGCGGCGTGGCCGCCGTCGATTCGAAGGCGGGTGCGCGGGGCGGTCGAGGCCGGTGCCGGGCCGTGCGGGCGCCGGTCCGGGCGGTTCGGCGTGGGGCCCGCCGGGGACTCCTATCGGGCGTCGTGGATGCGGTCGGGGTGTGAGCGCACTCACCGTTCGGCGCCCGCGGCCGTCACCCGCCGGTTCCGGCGGCAGCACTTTGCGTACTGACGATCTCGGTCGTGGTTGAGACCGGCGCCACACCTCGCAGGTGGTGGTTGAGACCGGCGCCACACCTCGCAGGTGAAAGAGGGGGCGAGGTTCAGCGCGGGTCGCCGAGCCGCCGGTGCCGGACCGCCCGCTCCGCCAGCCGCCGCGCCTCCGGCAGCTCCGCGAGCGCACCGAGCGCCGCACCGACCGCCCGGCCCAGTCGCGCGCAGAACGCGGCCGGCTCCTCGGCGGCGTCCGGCAGCTCGGGCACCACCTCGTCCACCAGCCCCACCCCGGCCAGCTGCCCGGCCCCGATGCCCTGGGTACGGGCCAGCTCGGCGGCGTGCGCGCCGTCCCGGTGGACGATCGCGGACGCGCCCTCGGGCGGGAGCGGCGCCAGCCAGGCGTGCCCGGCCGCGATCACCCGGTCCGCCGGGAGGAGCGCCAGTGCGCCGCCGCCGGAGCCCTGGCCGAGCAGGACGGCGAGGACGGGCGTGCGCAGTGCGAGCAGGGTGGTCAGGCAGTACGCGATCTCGACCGCGATGCCGTCCAGCTCGGCGTCGGCGGAGAGCTCGGCCCCGGCCGTGTCCACCACGGTGACCAGCGGCAGGCCCAGCTGTTCGGCCAGCCGAGCGGTGCGGCGTACGGCCCGCAGGTCGGCGGCGGTGAACGGGCGCTCGTGCTCCGGGGTGCGGCGCTGCTGGCCGACGACCAGGACGGGCCGGCCGCCGAGGACGGCGAGCGCCCGCACCAGCGCGCCGCCGCGCCCGCCGGGGGCGTCCAGCAGCACCAGGTCCTCGGCGGTGTGGCGCAGCAGCTCGCGGGTGCCCGGGCGGTCGGGGCGGCGGGTGCGGAGGACGGAGTCCCAGGCGTCTGCGGGTTCCGGTGCGAGGGGAGGAGAAGAGGGGAGAGGGGGGAGAGGGGGGAGAGCAGGGGACGGCGTCGCGGCCAGCACGGCGAGGGTGCGGCGGACCAGCTCGCGCAGTTCCCGCGGCGGCACCACGGCGTCCACCAGCCCCCGCCCGGCCAGGGTCTCCGCCCGCTGGACGTCCGGCGGCAGCTCCACGCCGCGCAGCTCCTCGTACACGCGCGGGCCGAGGAAGCCCAGCCGGGCGGCGGGTTCGGCGAACACCAGGTGGCCGAGCGTGCCCCAGGAGGCGAAGACCCCGCCCATGGTCGGGTTGCGCAGGTAGGTGAGGTAGGGGAGGCCGGCGGCGCGGTGCGCCTGGACGGCGGCGGTGATCCGCAGCATGCAGAGGAAGGCCGCCGAGCCCTCCTGCATCCGGGTGCCGCCCGAGACGGGCAGGGCCAGCAGCGGCAGGCGTTCGGCGGTGGCGCGTTCGACGGCCCGGGTGATGCGTTCGGCGGTGGCGACGCCGATCGAGCCGCCGAGGAAGCCGAACTCGGAGGCGACGAGGGCGACCGGCCGGCCGTCGATCAGGCCGACGCCGGTGAGCACGGCCTCGTCCAGCCCGGTGCGGGCGCGGGCCCGGTCGAGCGCGGCGCGGTAGTCGGGGTCGGCGGGCGGGCCGGCCGGGGGTTCGTCCCAGCTGCGGAAGCCGTCCGGGTCGACCAGCAGGCCGACGAGCTGGTGCGCGGTCAGCGGGGCGGCCGCCGAGGCCTTGCGGCTTCCGCTGTCGTTGTCGCTGCCGCCGCCCGTGCTGCCGCCGCCCGTGCTGCCGCTGCCCGTCCCGTCCGTCCCGCCCGTGCTCATGTCCACTCCGTCAGAGATCGTTCCGGCTCGACACGATCCGTCACTCTATGCGGCGGGGGCGGGGTGGGGCGGAGTCCGGGAAGGTGTGAGAAGGCCGACAGGGTGGGCGGTGACGATGGTGGAAGCGGGGCGCGGGCGGCGGTGCGCTTAGTTCGATGGCGGTCGACCCATGGGCCGTCCGGACGGTTCGTGGGCGCTTGGCCGGAGATCCGCCGGAGAGTCGGAGTACTGGTCAAGTCGCTGGTCGGACAGGGGAGTTACCCGCCGGTTAATTGTTGGCTGTGAGGCTTCCGGAGTTGTCCGTGTCTCGCCACACTGGGGGCATGACTCGCACTCTACGCGCGTGGAAGACCCGCGCTGCCTCCGTCGCCGCCGTCGCCATGATGACCCTCGCGCCCGTCGCCGTCGCGACCGACGCCCACGCCGACGTGAGCGGCACGGTCTGTCTGACCGCCCTCCCGCCGGAGGCCAACGACACCCTCAACCTGATCGCCACCGACGGGCCGTTCCCGTACTCGCAGGACGGCGTGGTGTTCCAGAACCGGGGCTACGTCCTGCCGTCCCAGTCCTACGGCTACTACCACGAGTACACCGTCATCACCCCGGGCGCCCCGACCAGAGGCGCCCGGCGGATCGTCACCGGCCAGGGCAACCAGGAGGACTACTACACCGGCGACCACTACGCCACGTTCTCGCTGATCGACCAGACCTGCTGACCGACGCCCCGCCGGATCCGCCGCCGCTGCGGCGCGTTCCCGCCGCGCGGTCCCGGCGCGCCTCGGCGCCGGGGCCGCACGGCGGGGACGCCGGGGCGGGCGCGTCCGCGTGCCGTCCCGGCCTGGGGGCGCGCACATCAGGGACGCGTACGGAACGTCCCGCGCCGCGTCAGGACCGCGTCAACGGGCCTCGGCCGGGCGGCCGGCCGCCGCTTTGCTGGGATGACGGTTCGGCGAAGCGGGCGGAGAGGCGGTCCAGGCCATGAAGGACGGCGCAGTGGGCGGGACGAACCCGGCGGAGGGCCGGATCGTGGTCGGCGTCAGCGGTTCGCTCGGCAGCATCGCCGCCCTCCACCACGCCGTCGCCGAGGCCCGCCGCACCGACGCCGACATCCTCGCCGTCCTGTGCTGGACCCCGCCCGGCGACGACCTCGGCTACCGCCGAACCCCGTACCCGCCGGTCCTCACCGCCGGCCGCGACGCCGCCGTCGCCCGCCTCCGCCAGGCCCTCGACGAGGCCTTCGCCGGCCACCACGCCGGCGCCCGGCTGCGCTGCCAGGCCGTCCGCGGCGAGACCGGCCGCACCCTGGTCGACTGCGCCGACCGCCCCGGGGACCTCCTCGTCCTCGGCGCCGGCCACGAACGCGGCCGCCTCTCCCGGCTGCTGCGCCCCTCCGTCGCCGCCTACTGCGTCCGGCACGCGGCCTGCCCGGTGCTCACCGTCCCCCGCCCGGCCCTGCAGCGCGACCTGGAGGCGCTCGAACGCGGCCACGGCCTGCGGCAGTTGGTCACCGGGAGCTGAACCGCCCGGCGCAGTCGGCGGCGTCGGTGATGTCGGTGATGTCGGCGGTGCCGGCGGCTACGACCGCGCGGCGGCCTCGGCGAGGACGGCGGCGGTCCGCCGGCCGGCCCGCAGGGTGGCCGGGTCGGTGGCGGGGACGCAGCGGCGGGCCTCGGGGCTGTAGACGGTCATCACCACCCCGGCGTGGTCGGTGGGGAGTTCGAGGTACCGGGCGCGCGGCACGGCGGCCCGCAGCTCGCGCGAGTGCTCGGCGGCGACCACCTCGTCCGCGGCGCCGTGCACCAGGTGGACCGGGACGGGGGAGGGCCGGGCCGCCAGGACGGTGAGCGCGGGCTCGCCGGTGGTGGCGGCCGGGGTGTCGTACCGGCCCGCGACGCCGACCACCGCGGCGGGCCGCAGCTCGGCCGGGGTGTCCGGGTGGGTGGCGAGGGCGACGGCCTCCTTGGCGCCCAGCGACCAGCCGGCCAGCACCAGCCGCCGCGGATCCCCGCCGTGCGCACCGGCGTTGCGGCGGGCGAAGGCGAGCGAGGCGAGCAGGTCGGCGCGGCCGCCGTCCGCCCGGTCCGGGCGCCAGTCCGGCACGACGACCAGCAGTCCGAGGTCGGCGGCGGCCCGCGCCAGCGGGCGGAGCACGTCGCGCTCGTCGGGGCCGGAGCCGTGCCACAGCAGGACGACGGGCGCCGGTCCGGCGGTGCCCGCGGGCGGCTGGTGGAGGTCCGCGAGGCGGTCGTCCGTGTACGGGGTGGTCTCGGGTGGGGTGCTGGTCATCTGGGGTTCGCCTTCGATTCGGTGCCGGGTCGGGGAACTGGTACTGTTCCTCACGTCACGAGGGAGATGATCTCTCGTCAGGCGTCAGTGGTGCTACCAGAGCACGTCCCACTTTCAGTGGGGAGAGTCCGTGCGACCCGGGCCTGGCGCTCCAGTTCGGACGAGGTCCGGTGCCTTCCCAGGTGCCGGGCCTCGTTCGCGTTTGCGCCGCCCGGTTCTCCGTCCTTCGCGCCTCCGTCCTTCGCGGCTCCGTCCTTCGCGGCTCCGGGCGTCGCCGCCGTACCGGTCTCCATCGAGGAGGCCGCCCGGATCGACGGCGCGAGCCGGACCCGCATCCTGTGGCGGATCCTGCTGCCACGCGTCGCCCCCGGGCTGGCCGCGACCAGCGTGTTCTCCTTCATCGCGGCGTGGAACGACTTCGTCTTCGCGAAGACCTTCATCATCAGCGCCACCCGGAACCGGACGCTGCCGTCCGCGCTGCTGGTCTTCTTCATCGCCGTCCGGTCTCCGGCCTGGCGGGCGCGGTCAAGGACTGACCACCGGCGCCGAACGGAGCGCCGTCAGGGTCGGCCGTGGACGAACGCGTGGGCCTCGCGGGCGAGTTGGGGCCAGGGGAGGTCGGCGGCCGGGTCGAGGGCGAGCCATTCGCGCATCGGCCTGCCCTTGCCGGCGTCGAAGTGGGTGCCCGCGCCGGCCGCGACCAGTTCGTCCACCCGGGTGCGGGGGAGCTTGAGGACCAGGCGGCCGGCGGAGAGCATGGCGAAGATGTGGCCGTCCGCCGTGAGGGCGTCGGAGCCGAAGCGGCGGCCGGCGGTGGGTGGCCGGACGCCCGGGAGCTGCTTCAACTCCTCGACCAGGGCGGCGAACCGGTGCGCGGGGTCGGTCTTGTCGACGGCCATCAGGCGGCCTCCGCGTTCTCGTGGGGTGGCGGGACGGCGACCAGGACGAAGGGCGCGCCGGCCTCGTCCCGGACGCGCGCGGCCCGGCCGAAGGGGGTCGGGGTGGGGGCGGTGACGACGGAGCCGCCGAGGGCGCGCAGCCGCTCGGCGGCGCGGTCTGTGTCGGCGGTGCCGAAGTGGGTCAGCCAGCGGGCGGCCGGGTCGTCGGAGGGGCCGAGGCTGCAGACCGGCTGCCCGGCCAGCCGGGCGAGGGTGCGGCCGTCGCGCGGCCGGTCGTAGGTGTAGCCGAAGACGCGGCGGTAGAAGGCGCGGGCGGCGTCCGGGTCGGGGGAGAGGTGCTCGTTCCAGACGAGCGTGCCGGGCTCGTTCACCAGCCCCGCGCCGTCGACGGTGTCGCCGCGCCACAGGCCGAACGCGGCGCCGAGCGGGTCGACGGCGATCGCGGCGCGGCCCTGGTCGGGCACCTCGTACGGCTCGCGGGCGAGCCGGCCCCCGGCGGCCCGGACCAGCGCGGCGGTGCGGCGCAGGTCGGCGCAGGCCAGGTGGGTGGTCCAGTCGGCGGGCGTATCCGGCTCCGTATCGACGGCCGCCACCGGCGCGCCGTAGCGGGTGGCGACCGCGTGGCCGGGGCCGGTCGGCACGAACTCCCAGCCGAACAGCTCGCCGTAGCAGCGCTCCGCCCGGGCGGCGTCCGGGGCCGTCAGGACGACCCAGCACGGGACGCCCTCGTGGTACCTGCCTGCCTTCGACATGCCAGCTCGCCCTCCACCGGCCAGCCTCCGCGCCCCGCCGCCGAGTGGCAACCGGGGCCGGGCGTCAGGCGACGCCGCGCGGGCGGAACTGGATGCTGATCCGCGGGCCCACCGGGCGGGCCGTCTTCGGGACGGCGTGCTCCCAGGTGCGCTGGCAGGAGCCGCCCATCACCACCAGGTCCCCGTGCCCGAGCGGCCGGCGGACCACCGGCCCGCCGCCGAACCGCGGCCGCAGCGCCAGCGTGCGCGGCTCGCCGACCGACAGGATCGCCACCATGGTGTCCTCGCGCGCGCCGCGCCCGATCCGGTCGCCGTGCCAGGCCACGCTGTCGCGGCCGTCCCGGTAGTAGCACAGGCCGAGGGTGCGGAACGGCTCGCCGAGTTCCCGCGCGTAGTGCCGGCTCAGCGCCGCCCGGGCCTCGCCGAGGACGGGGTGCGGCGGCTCGGCGTCTTCCGGGTAGGAGGCGAGCAGTCGCGGCACGTCGACCGTCCGCTCGTACATCTCCCGCCGCTCGGCCCGCCACGGCACGGTCGTGGCCAGCTGTTCGAACAGCTCGTCGGCCCCGTGCAGCCACCCGGGCAGCACGTCCAGCCACGCCCCGTCGCCGAGCACCAGCCGCCGCAGCCCGCCGAGCGGGCCGAGGCGGGGGCCGCCGGCGTCGGCCTCGTCGAACAGCGACGGCTGGAGGTGGACGGCGCTCTGCATGGGGCCAGCGTACGCCCAGATTCGAACAGATGCGCGAATGAGGGGCCGAGTGAGGTCGAAATCCGCGTGCGGTTCGGTCGGTGGGTCTGCGATTCTCGGGCGCATGTCAGCCCGTAGCCGCCGGCTGCCGCGCGATCTGGCGTGGCCGCTCACCCTGACCGACATCCGCACCGCCCTCGGGCCGCAGGGGGCGGAGGGCGTCGAGGTGGAGTTCGGCAGTCGTCCGTGGGGGGACGGGACGGCGTTGGACGTCGAGTGGGTGCCGCGGCTCTCCGCGAACTACGGGGGCGGGATCCATCCGGCGTGGTGGAACACCGTGCGGATCGGGGTCTCCCCGCTCCCGGCGGGCGAGCGGGCCGCGGCCCGGCGGGTGCTGCGGGAGAGTGCGCTGCCGGAGCTCGTGGAGTGGATCGGTGCCGCCCGGCGGGCGTCGGAGACCTGGCGGCTGTCGCGGCACCGGCGCCGCTGGCGGCCCGAGGGTGACGGCACCGTCCGGCGGGACGACCAGCGGCCGTGGTCCTAGCCTGCGGGTATGGCGATGGACGGCTTCGGGGTCACCGAGTTCCAGCTGGTGCTGCTGCGGCGGATGGCCGACTACCGGCCCGAGCTGGTGGAGGAGGCGGTGCGGCGGCTCGGGGTCACGCGGGCGGGCATGCGGGAGGCGAACAGGCGGTGGCAGGCGATGGTCCGGTCGCCCCGGTTTCCGCGCGGGGCCGGGCGGTACGCGGTGGTGCTGGGGGCGGCGGAGGCGAGTGTGCCGCGGCGGATCGGGGATCTGGAGTGCGTCGCCCGGCGGTGGGCGCTGCCGCTCTGGCCGGGGTTGCGGTTCGAGGTGCTGCTGGGGCCGGCCGGGATCGGTGCGCCGGTGCTGAACGAGTGGCTGGTGCGGGCGGAGGGGGTGTCGGCGCCCGGGCTGCGGACGGTCGTGGACCTGGTGCCGTGGGGCTGTGTGGTGGGGGACGTGGGGGCGGCCTTTCCCGGGGCGGTGCCGCGGGAGGGGAGTGCGCCGACGCGCTTCCGGCTGGACTTCGCGGCGCCGGACGCGGACGGGCGGGTGCGGTCCTGGACGGCCGACTTCACCTGGGGGCTGCTGCAGGAGGTGCGGGCGGCTGAGGAGCAGTCACCCGATTTCCGGTCGATGTAAGGCGATATTCAGTGAATGCCTTGGATTTGTAGGTCTAGGCGGGATTGTGGTTGCATAATCGCAGACATTGAACTGGCCTCGGATCGGAAAGTGAAGGATCATGTCGGGCGACGCGCGCGTCATCGTCGGAGTAAGCGGCTCACTGGACAGCCTGACCGCCCTGCACCGGGCGGCGGAGGAGGCCCGGGCCCGGCAGGCGCTGCTGGTGCCGGTGCTGGCCTGGACCCCGGTCGGCGGCGAGCGCAGCTACCGCGCCCGCCCGTGCCCGCCGCTGCTCCGTGCCTGGCAGGACGCCGCCGAGGCCCGGCTGGAGAGCGCGCTCGGGCAGGCCTTCGGCGGCCTGCCGATCGGCCTGGCCGTGCAGCCGCTGGTGATGCGCGGCGAGGCCGGCCCGGTGCTGACCGAGCTGGCCGACCGGCCCGGTGACCTGCTGGTGGTCGGCGCCGGCCGGCCCGACTCCGTGCGCGGCCGGCTCCGCCGCCTGGTGCGCGGCTCGGTCGCCCGGCACTGCCTCGGCCACGCCCGCTGCGGCGTGCTCGTCGTGCCGCCGTCCGACCTGCACGAGGACCTGCGGGCGCTGCACCGCGGCGAGGTCGACCTGCGGGAGCTGATCGCAGCCTGACGGTCCGTCAGGATCCGTGCACCGTCCGGCCGCCGAGCACCGTCCGGGTGGGCCGCAGCTCGCGCAGGCCGTCCACCGGGCAGCTCGTCGGGTCGGCGGCCCACAGCGTCAGGTCGGCCAGGGCGCCGGGGCGCAGGCTGCCGCGCAGGGCGCTCTCGTCGGTGAGCCGGGCGGCCTCGACGGTGTGCAGGGCGATCGCCTCGGCGCGGGTGATGGCGTGCTCGGGGCCGAGGATCCCGGCCGTGGTGCGGCGGGTGGTCATGCCCCAGACCGAGAGCATCGCGCCGTAGGGGCCGATCGGGAAGTCCGAGCCGGCCGAGAGCCGGCCGCCCTCGTCGAGCCACTCGCGCAGCGGGAAGAGCGCGGCGGTGCGGGCCTCGCCCCAGGCGAGCCGCTGGGTGAGCGCGCCGTCGTGCAGCAGCGGGTGCTGCACGGTGACGGGGATGCCGAGCGCGATCGCCCGGGCCCGCTGGTCGGCGCGGGCGAGGCCGCCGTGCTCGACGACCAGGGTGCCGGGCGGCAGTTCGGGCCGGTGCTTCAGCACCTGCTCGAAGACGTCCAGCAGGACGCGCAGCCCGCGGTCGCCCCAGGCGTGCACGCCGACCCGCCGGCCGCGCGCGACCACCCGGTCGACCGCCGCGACCAGTTCCGCCGGCTCCCACAGCAGCCGGCCGTGGAAGCAGGGCCGGCCCTCGTAGGGCTCCTCGACGGCGCCCGCCTCGAAACCGCCGTCGATGCCGAACTTGACGCCCCACAGGCGGAGTCGATCGTCGTCCCGGCCGGCGGCCGTCCACTCGTCCATCCGGTCCAGCAGTGCGTCGACCTGCTCGGGGGTGCGGGCGGCGAAGCCGGAGACCAGGGCCCGGACGCGGACGGCGAGCGCGCCCTCGGCGCGGGCCGCGTGCAGCACGTCCAGGTCCTCGACCGGGACGAGGCAGTCGCGGACGGTGCCGATCCCGGTGGCGGCGAAGGCGGCGGAGGCGGCCCGCAGGCCGTCGATCCGCTCGGCGAGGGTGGGGGGCGGCAGCACCCGGTCGACCAGCTCGGTGGCCCGGTTGATCAGCCGGCCGGTGCGCCGGCCGTGCGCGTCCCGCTCGATCACCCCGCCGGGCGGCGCCTCGGTCGCGTCGGTGATCCCGGCCAGGCGCAGCGCGGCCGAGTTGAGCACCATGTTGTAGGCGCCGCGGCGCACCAGCACCGGGTGGTCGGTGGTGGCGGTGTCCAACTCCTCGGTGGTGGGCAGGCGTTGCTCGGCGAGCTGCACCTCCTGCCAGTTGACGGTGGTGGTGATCCACCGCCCGGCGGGGGTGCGGGCGGCGCGCTCGCGGATCAGCCGGAGGAAGGCGGCCAGGTCGCGGGCCTCGTGGACGGGGACGCCGTGGACACTGTGGCCGGCCATCACCAGGTGGGCGTGGGTGTCGTCGAAGGCGGGCAGCACGGTGGCGCCGGGGGCGTCGACCACCTCGGTCGCGGGCCCGACGAGGGCGTCCAGGCCGTCCGGGGCGGCGGCGAGGGCGGTGATCTGGCCGCCGGTGACGGCGATCGCCCGCCGCGGCGGCTCGCCGGGGACGAGGGTGTGCACGGCGGCGGCGCGGATCAGCAGGTCGGCGTGGCCGGGCCGGCCGGTGCGGTCGGCCTGCTCGGCCCGCTCGGCCCGCTCGGCCCGCTGGTTCGGGTCGGCCTGGTCGGTCATGACGGCTCCTGGGGGAGGTGGGACAGCCCGGTGACCTTCTCGACGTACCGCAGGCTGGGCTCGGCGAGCAGTCCGTGCAGCTCGGTGAAGAGGGTGCGCGCGGGGCCGGCGTTCCAGTCCGCGGGCAGCAGCGGCTCGGGCAGCCCCGGGTCCAGGTACGGCAGTCGGCGCCACTGGGTGAGCATCGGCAGATAGTCGCGGAACGCCTCGGCCGGGTCCGGCCGGCTCCGCGGGTCCAGCCGGCGAAGGACCGGCCGCCAGGCGTCCGAGAAGGCCGCGTACTGCTCCTCGATCGCCGGGAGGTCCCACCAACTCGCCACCGCCGTACGGAGGTCGGCGAAGCCGGCGTACTCGGCGGAGAGGAAGAGGTGGACGTAGCCGTCCAGGCCGAGCCGGGTCAGCAGCCGGCGGGCGTCCGGCAGCAGCCGGGCGGGCGCCAGCCAGACGCCGGGCGCGGCGTTGCCGAAGCCGAGCCAGCTGAGCCGGGAGCGCAGCTGGTGGCGGTGGGCGCGCTCCGACTCGGGCACCGAGAAGACGGCGACCACCCAGCCGTCCGCGAGGTCGGCCGGCTCCAGGCTGTGGAAGATCCGCCGGTCGCCCTCCTGGAACACCGGCTCCATCGCGGCGGCGAGCCGGTAGCCGGTGACGTCGTGGCGCTCCTGGAGCAGGGTGCCGGCCTTCTTCAGCCGGGAGATCGCCGAGCGGACGGCCGGGCCGTCGACGTCGAGTTCGGCCATCAGCGCGATCAGGTCGGCGATCGATATCCAGCCGCCGAGGCGGCGGACGAACTCACCGTAGACGGTGTGGATCAGGGCGCTGGGGCCGGTGGCGCCGTCCGGCATGTGCGGGCCCTCCTCCCTGGAAGTCGGTGGCGATCATAGCGGCGGTGGCGGTGTCAGGCGTAGGCCCCGGAGAGCAGCTGTCCGGCGCCGGGGGCGAAGGCCGGCAGGCCGAGGGCGCGCAGCAGCTGGTGGGTGGTGCAGATCGCGGCGGAGACGACCGGCTTGCCGAGCTGCCGCTCCGCCTCCTCGACGGCGGACAGCGAGGGCATCTGCACGCAGGCGGAGAGCACCACGGCGTCGGCGTCCCGGTGGGCCAGGCCGCGCGCGATTCCGGGCAGCGCGGCCGGGTCGTGGGCGGCGACGTCCAGGTTGTCGGCGATCTCCAGGGCCGCGTGGTCGACCACCTCGACGCCCTCGGCGGCCAGGTAGTCGACCACGGTGCGGGCCAGCGAGCGCAGGTACGGGGTGACCAGCACGACCTTCCGGGCGCCGAGCGTGTGCAGCCCGGTGACCAGGGCGCCGGCGCTGGTGACCACGGGCGCGGGCGCGCCGTTATCGACCGTGCGGCGGTGCAGCCGCTGTTCGGCCTCGCGGTGGTAGCCGGGGCCGGTGGCCATCACCGCGACCAGGCAGGCGTAGCCGATCACGTCGACCCGGGCGTCGGCGAGTTCGGCGGCGCAGCGGTCCGACTCGCCGTCCATGGCGCGCAGTTGTTCGGGGGTGACCCTGGTCATCCGCATCCGGCTGGAGTGGAAGGTGAACCGCTCGGGGGCGACGGCCTCGCGGGCCCGCAGCAGGGCGGGGACCTCGGTCTCCATGGTGACGTTGGAGCTGGGGACGATCTGGCCGATCCGGTAGCTGGTCATCGGGTCCGGCTCCTCTCAGCGGGCGTCGACCACGGGGTTGGCGAGGGTGCCGATCCGTTCGATAGTGGCCTCGACCAGGTCGCCGGGCTGCAGGAACTGCGGCGGGACCATGCCGGCGCCGACGCCGGAGGGGGAGCCGGTGGCGATCACGTCGCCCGGTTCCAGGGTCATGCCGGAGGAGATGTCGGCGATCAGCCGGGCGATGCCGAACAGCATGTACCGGGTGTTGGAGTCCTGCCGCAGTTCGCCGTTGACCCGCAGCGAGAGGTCGAGGTCCTGCGGGTCGGGGATCTCGTCGGCGGTGGCCACGACCGGGCCGAACGGTGCGTAGCTGTCCTGGCCCTTGGAGAAGAACCACTGCCCGGAGCGGCGCTGGTCGCGGGCGCTGACGTCGTTGACGATGCTGTAGCCGAACACGTGCCGCCAGGCGTCCTGTTCGGCCACCCGGTGGGCGGGTTCGCCGATGACCACGGCGAGTTCGCACTCCCAGTCGAGCTGCTTGGTCAGGTCGGCGTTGTGCAGGATCGGCTGGCCGGGGCCGGTGACGGCGGTGGCGGGCTTGCCGAACAGGACGGGGCGGTCCGGGAGTTCGCGCTCGGTGTCCAGGCTGCGGTGCGATTCGGCCACGTGCTCCACGTAGTTGAGGCCGACGCCGACGATCTTTCCGGGGCGCAGCGGGGCGCACAGGGTGACCTCGGCGAGCGGGCGGGTGGCCGGCGCGTCGGCGAGCAGGCGGCGGGCGACGGCCAGGGCGGGTTCGCCGGCCCGGATCAACCCGAGCAGGTCGCCGGGGAGTTCGGCGCCGGCGGCGCGGGCGAGGGCGGTCAGGTCGGCGATCCGCTCGGCGCCGATCCGGGCGCCCAGGTGCGGGGTGTCGTCGCCGTCCGCGCGGTAGGTCAGCAGGTGCATCGCTGCGGTACTCCTGTCAGGAAGGGGTGGTGGGCTGGTGCCCGTCGTGGGCCGGGTGGGCCTCCTCGCGGTAGAGGCCGAGGGAGTGCATCACCGGGAAGTCGTTGAAGGAGAACAGGCAGGCGTCCTCGCCCTGGTCGAGGTTCGCGTGCTCGTGCCAGGCCCAGGACGGGACGACGAAGACGTCGCCCTGGCGCCACTCGAAGCGCTGCCCGGCGACCACCGAGACGCCGTGCCCCTTGGCGGCGGTGTAGACCACCGAGCCGGTGTGCCGGTGGGCGCGGGTGGCCTGGCCGGGCCGGAGCAGCTGCAGGTGGGCGGCCATGGTGGGCATCACCGAGCCGCCGGTGACCGGGTTGGTGTACTCCATGACCACGCCGTCGTAGGGCGATCCCCCGGTGGCGCGGGCGAGCCGGCGCAGCGCGTCGTAGCTGGGCTCCCAGGGCCAGCCGAGCAGCGGCGAGTACGGGCGGGTCCACTTCTCGACGCCGTACGGGAGCAGGTTGCCGCCGTAGCTGAGCAGGGAGGAGTTCGCCACCGGGCCGGGGCGCTGGTAGAGCTCGGGGTGGACTTCGTAGAAGTTGGCGTCGAGGGTGTTGACCAGCGGGATGTCCAGGCCGTCCTGCCAGATCACCGGCTCGTCGGCGCCCTCGTTGCCGTGCTCGTGCCAGGTGTTGTTGGGGGTGATGGCGAAGTCACGCGGGCCGACCTTCAGCTTCTGGCCGTCCACGATCGTCCAGGCGCCCGTGCCCTCGTGGACGAAGCGCAGGGCGGCGGCCTGGTGGCGGTGCGCGGTCATCGCCTCGCCGGGGCCCATGATCTGCAGGCCGGTGTACAACAGGCCCACAGCGGCGCTGAGTTCGCGGCGGCCGGGGTTGATCAGCATGACCACCCGGCGGCCCGCGTCGTCGGCCTTGACCAGGGGCAGGGCCTTGCGGACCAGCGGGCGCAGGTCGGCGTAGCGCCACAGCACGGGGACGGATTTCGGCTGCGGGTACCAGGGCTCGATCTCGTTCGCCACCGTCCACAGCGCGCCGGCCTGGTGCTCGGCCAACTCCTGGTAGTAGGCGAGCAGTTCGGCGCTCTCGGTGACCCTGGCCCGGCCGATCCGGTCGTCGTCGTAGGCCTCGGTGGATTCGCTGCCGGCGGTCATGCTTCCTCCTCGGGGCTGGTCATGCTTCCTCCTCGCGCAGGGTCAGCGGCCGCAGCGCACGGTCGTCCACGTGCAGCCGGAAGACGTCGAAGCGGTTGTAGTGGCCGACGATGTCGTGCATCTGCTTGGGCCGGATGCAGCGGCCGAGGTCGATCTCGGCGTAGACCACGCCCTCCTCGTCCACCAGCGGTTCGGTCACCGGTCGGCCGTCCGGGCCGAACACGCCGGACAGGGCGTTGCGCGGGCGGGTCAGCTGCTTGCGCACCTGCTGGTCCCCGTCCGCGATCAGGTCGGCCATCTCCGGGGAGATGGTGGAGCAGGAGACGACGGTGAACACCTTGCCCTCGAAGCAGTGCGCGGCGGCGCGCAGCGAGATCGCCTCGGCCATGTCGTAGTCCTCGGGGGCGACGGGCAGGGCGATGTAGCTGGCGGCGTGGACGAGTTCGCCCTGGGCCAGCAGGGTGAAGCGGGCCAGCGGGTTGGTGTTCTCGCCGCAGGCGAGGGCGCCGAGCGGGCCGACCGCCGTGCGGTGGACGCGCAGGGTGCTGCCGTCGCCCTGGGCCCAGGTCAGCTTCTCGGCCCAGGTCGGCACCAGCTTGCGGTGCGCGGCGAGCAGTTCGCCGTCGTCGCCGATGATCAGCAGGGTGTTGTGGAGCGTCCCGAGGCTGTGCGGGCCGCGCTCGTTGACGCCGATCACCACGACGGTGCCGGTCTGCCGGGCCGCGGCGCACAGGGTGTCGACGTACGGGCCGGGGACGTCCACGGCGGCGCGGTACAGGCGCTCGTACCAGGGCGAGCCCTGCACCGGGGTCATCGTCCAGTTCCAGTACGGGTAGCCGGCCACGAAGACCTCGGGGAAGACCACCAGGGACGCGCCGTTGCGGGCGGCCTCGTGGATCAGCGCGACGGCCTTGTCGACGGTGGCGGCCGGGTCGAGGTAGACGGGGGCGGTCTGGACGGCGGCGGCGGTGAAGCGGGGGAGGTCCAACACGGGTGTCTCCAGAGCCTCTAGGAGGAGGGCCGCCAGCGGCGGTGGACGGGTGGGGCGGGCTCGCGCAGCAGGTGCAGGCGCGGGGCGACCCGGTCGGCGCCCGGGCCGGGCGGCTTGCGGCCGCCCGCGCGCCAGGGCCCGGGCCAGTGGGCGCCCGGGCCGGTGTAGCCCTGGTCGCCGGCGGCGTGCAGGGTCCACAGCGGGTCGTACAGGTGGGCGCGGCCGACCGCGACCAGGTCGGCCCGGCCGGCCAGCAGCACCGAGTTGGCGTCGTCGTGGCCGGAGATCGCGCCGACCGCGACGGTCGGCAGGCCGGTGGCGGCGCGGACCAGCTCGGCGAACGGCGTCTGGTAGCCGCGCCCGTACGGCGGCCGCTGGTGCGCCACCACCTCGCCGGTGGAGACGTCCACGGCGTCCGCCCCGGCCTCGCCGAGCGCCCGGCAGATCGCCACCGCCTCGGCCTCGGTGGTGCCGCCGGGAGCCCAGTCGCAGGCCGAGATCCGCACCAGCAGGGGCCGCCCGGCGGGCCAGGCGGCGCGGACGGCGGTCAGCACCTCCAGGGGCAGCCGCAGCCGGTGGGCGAGCGGGCCGCCGTAGCGGTCGGTGCGGCGGTTGGTGAGCGGGGAGAGGAAGGAGGAGAGCAGGTGGCCGTGGCCGAACTGCAGCTCCAGCACGTCGAAGCCGGCCCGGGCGGCGCGCTCGGCAGCCGCGGCGAAGTCGGCGGTGACCGCGGCGAGTTGGATGTGGTTCGCGTCCTGGGGGAGCTGGCTCGACCGGTCCCACGGCAGCGCGGAGGCGGCCAGCAGCGGCCAGCCCTCGGCCTCGGGCAGCGGGTGGCCGATGCCGTCCGGGCCGGGGGTGGCGGTGGCGCCCCGGCGGCCGGCGTGGGTCAGCTGGATGCCGACCGGGGTGTCGCTCACCGCCCGTACCGCGCGCAGGAGTTCGTGCCAGGCGGCTTCCTGGTGGTCGCTCCACAGCCCCGGGCAGCGGTCGGTGGTGCGGCCCTCGGGGCTGACGGCGGTCATCCCGGCGAGGACCAGGCCGGGGCCGCCGAGCGCCAGGACGGTGAGCTGGGCCCGGTCGAAGGCGCTGGGCAGCGCGTCCGGGGAGGTGAAGGTGGCGAGCGGCGGGACGACGATCCGGTTGCGCAGCTCCAGCGCGGCCAGCTTCAGCGGCCGGAACATGGGCGGCACCCCGGGCGAGCCGCCGAAGGCGGTGTCCACGGCGTCCACGAAGCCCCGGTCGCGGGCCCGCAGGCCCTCGTAGGTGACCCGGCGGCTGCGGGTCAGCAGGTTGAACGCGAACTGGTCCGGGCCCTGCCCGGTGCGCCGCCCGATCGTCTCGAACCACTCCAGGCTCGCCTGCGCCGCCCGCTGGGTGGACTCCACCACCGGCCGTCGCTCGGCCTCGTAGGCGGCCAACGCCTCGTCCAGGACGGGCTGTTCGCTCAGGGCGGCGGCGAGTGCGAGGGCGTCCTCCAGGGCGAGCTTGGTGCCCGAGCCGATCGAGAAGTGCGCGGAGTGCGCGGCGTCGCCGAGCAGGACGACGTTGCGGTGGCGCCAGCGGGCGTTGCGGACGGTGGTGAAGCGGATCCAGCGGGACGCGTTGGGGATCAGCCGGCCGCCGTCCAGGTGCGGGGCGAGCAGCTCGGCGCAGCGGCGCACGCTCGCCAGGTCACTGTCACCGCGCCCCAACTCCCGGGCGGCGAGGGCCTCGAAGCCCGCGCGACGCCAGGCGTCCTCGGCCATCTCGACGATGAAGGTCGAGCGGGTGGCGCTGTACGGGTAGGCGTGCACCTGCAGCACGCCGAAGTCGAACTCCTCGACGATGAAGGTGAAGGCCTCGAAGACGTGGTCGGTGCCGAGCCAGATGTAGCGGCCGCTCCGCTCGTCGAGGTCGGGGCGGAAGGCGTCGGCGTACCCGGCCCTGGTCGGCGAGTGGATGCCGTCCGCGGCGACCACCAGGTCGTATTCGGCGGCGAGTTCGGCGAGCGGCGGGGCGGCGGTGCGGTAGCGCAGGTCGACCGCCAGTTCCTCGCAGCGGGCGCGCAGGACGGCGCGCAGCCGGTTGCGGCCCAGGGCGGCGAAGCCGTGCCCGCCGCTGGTGCGCACCTGCCCGGCGTAGCGGACGTCGATGTCGCTCCAGCGGGCGAACTCGGCGCTGATCGCGGCGAACACCCGCGGATCGGCCTGGGCGATGCCGTCCAGGGTCTCGTCGGAGAACACCACGCCGAAGCCGGACTCCGTCTCCGGGGCGTTGCGCTCGAACACGGTGATCCGGCGTTCCGGCGCCAACTGCTGGGCCAGGGCCGCGAAGTAGAGCCCGCCCGGGCCTGCGCCGATCACCGCGACCTTCGACGCCCCGGTCACGACAGCACCTCCGGCCGCTGCGGCCCGGCCCCGGTCAGCGCGCGGCGCACCGGCTCCGGCCACGGCTCGGCGCCCTTCGCGTGCGGCGCGGCGTGCACCACCGCCATCCGGCCCTCGGCGGCCGGTCCGTTCGGGCCGTGCACCGTGAAGGCGTAGTGCAGCGAGGAGCCGCCGACCCGGACCACCCGCAGGTTGGTGCGGACGACGTCGCCGAACCAGAGCCGCTCGCGGTAGTCGGCCTCGAAGTGCACCCGGGGGATGCGCCCGAACAGGTCCGCCAGGCCGAGCCGGCGCAGCAGCGCGGCCTCGGCGGCCTCGGCCCAGCGCTGGACGGCGGAGAAGTGGTAGTGCCCGGCGGCGTCGGTGTCCGACCACTCGACCCGGCGCTCGATGGCGATGCTCGCGGGCGCGGCGGCCGCCTCGCCGGAGCCGGCCGCCCGCCGGCGCAGCTCCGCGCGGCTCAGCTTGCCGGTCGCCGTGCGAGGCAGCGCGGTGACGAACTCGACGGCCCGCGGGTACTTGTAGGGCGCGATGCTCCGCTTCACGTGCTCCTGCAGCGCGTGGACGGCCTCCGCCCCGTCCGGCGCGCCCGCCCGCAGCACCACGTACGCCTTGACCACCGCGCCGCGCAGCTCGTCCGGCGCCGCGACCACCGCGCAGTCCGCGACGTCCGGGTGTGCGGCGAGCGCCTGCTCGACCTCGGGCCCGGCGATGTTGTAGCCGGCCGAGACGATCATGTCGTCGTTGCGGGCCCGGAACCAGAAGTACCCGTCGCCGTCGCGCACGTAGGTGTCGCCGGTGAGGTTCCAGCCGTCGCGGACGTAGCCGAGCTGCCGGTCGTCGGCGAGGTAGCGGCAGCCGGTCGGGCCCTTGACGGCGAGCAGGCCGGGGGTGCCGTCCGGCACCTCGCGCCCCTGCTCGTCCAGGACGGCCGCCCGGTAACCGGGCACCGGGCGGCCGGTCGCGCCGGGGCGGATGTCGTCGTCGGCGGCGGAGATGAAGACGTGCAGCATCTCGGTGGCGCCGATGCCGTCGATCAGCCGCTGCCCGGTGGCGGCGTGGAAGGCCTCCCAGACCGCGGCGGGCAGCGGCTCGCCGGCCGAGACGCAGCGCCGCACCCCGGCCAGGCGTCCGGCCTGCCCGGCGGCCAGGATCGCCCGGTAGGCGGTGGGGGCGGTGAACAGCACGCTCACCCCGTGGCGCTCGACCTGCTCGGCCAGCTGCTCGGGGGAGGCCTGCTCCAGCAGCAGGCCGGCGGCGCCGGCCCGCAGCGGGAAGACCAGCAGGCCGCCGAGGCCGAAGGTGAAGCCGAGCGGTGGGGTGCCGGCGAACAGGTCGTCGGGGGTGGGGCGGAGCAGGTGGCGGGAGAAGGTGTCGGCGATCGCGAGCACGTCGCGGTGGAAGTGCAGGGTGGCCTTGGGGCGGCCGGTGGTGCCGGAGGTGAAGGCGATCAGCGCGACGTCGTCGGCGGCGGTCGGTACGGCGGCGAAGCCGGCGGGCTTGGCGGCGCTGCGGGCGGCGAGGCCGTCCGGGCCCGGGCCGCCGTAGGGCAGGACGCGCAGCCCGGGCGTCGCGGCCCGGTGCAGCTCGTCCAGGAAGCGGTGGTCGCACAGGGCGAGGACGGGCCGGGCGATGGCGTGCAGCTCGGTGAGCTCGGGGGCGCGCAGCAGCGGCACGGTGGTGACGGCCACTGCGCCGGCCTTCAGGACGGCGAGCCAACAGGCGGCGAGGAAGGGGGTGTTGGGGCCGCGCAGCAGGACCCGGTTGCCGGGGACGAGCCCTTCGTCCTCGGTGAGCAGGCGGGCTATCCGGTCGGTGTGCTCGCGCAGCTCGCCGTAGCTCCACCGGTCGGTGGGGGTGAGCAGGCAGCGGCGGTCGGGGCCGAGGCGGTCGATGGTGTCGTCGAGCAGTGCGCGGGCGCAGTTGAGTTGCTTCGGGTAGGCCAACTCCGGTGTTTCGAAGAGGAGTTCTGGCCACTGGTCGGGGGGTGGGAGGTGGTCTCGGCAGAACGTGTCCAGGTGCGCGGAAGGGGTGAGCTCCATGGGCGGACACCTCATCGGGCGAGCGGCCTCAGCGTGCGAGAGGGGAGTGAGGCCAGTATGGCGCGCTGGTGACGGCAGTCAAGAGAGCGATACACGCATTCGGAGGAAACCGGCGCCACTCGGCGTCCACGGGGCGCGGGCGGCCCGTGGTCGTGGCTGCTGCCCGTGGTGCCGGGGGTCACCGGCATGCTCGCAGCCTCCCGCCCGCCCCGGCGGGCGTCCGTGGCCCGTCCGTGGGCCGTCAGTGGGTCGTCCGCGGGCCGTCCGGGTCACCGGCCCGGGCTCCCGGCCGTCAGGCCGTGGCGCCCGGCGCGGCGGCGTCCGGGGCGCGGCCGTCCAGGGCCTGCCGGGCGCGCTCCGCGAGCAGCCGGGCGAAGACCGTCAGCGCCGGGGCGGCGGCGGAGGCGCCCGGGCCGGAGTCGCGCACGTACAGCAGCGTGCCGCCCACCCGGACCAGCGCCTCCGCCCCCGCCGGGCCGTGCGTCCGGGCGGCGCTCTGGTCGCCGACCGGCGGCAGCGGTACGGCCGCCGCCGCGTCGGCGCCGCCGACGCGGTCGAGCGAGGTGGCGAAGGCCCGGCCGGCGGTCTCGGCGGAGTCGAAGGTCACCACGGTGAACTGCACGGTGTGGGCCGGGACGGCCCGGAACGTCACTGTGGCGTAGGCCAGTTGGCCGGAGCAGGCGCCGGCTGAACCGTCGGAGGAGCCGCCGCCGGAGGAGCCGCCGCCGGGGGAGCCGCCGCCGGGGGAGCCATCGGGGGAGCCATCGGGGGAGGGGAGCAGGCACGGCACGTCGTCCCCGCTGCTGGTGCCCGCGTGCGGCCCGCTCTCCACCTGCCAGCCGCCCGGCGGCAGCGCGCCGACGTCCGGGAGGACGCCGCGGGCCTCGGCCGGCTCGCGCAACGTCCGCCCGCCGTTCGCGATGTGCGGGCCGTCCGGTTTCAGCAGCGGGCGCGAGCCCAGGCGCACGCCGACCGCCACCAGCGAGGCGACCAGCACCAGGGCCAGCGCCGTCACGATCGCCACGTTGCCACGCCGGGCCGCGAGCGCCCGGGAGCCGGCCGCCGCCGGGTCCAGCCGCAGGTGCACGGTCGGTGGATCGGCCGGGCGGCCCAGCTCGGTGGACCGCAGGTACTGCGCGAACGCCTCGTCGGTGGCCAGCAGTTCGGTGACGGCGGCGGTCAGCCCGGCCCGCGCCCGCTCGTCCCCGGGGCTCGCCGCGACGGCGTCCACCGCCCGTGCGCCCTCCGGCGTCGCCCGCAGCCGCGCCCGCACCACCTCCGCCACCGCCCGGCCAGGCCCCCCGGTCACCCCCTGCGCCAGCCGCACCAGCGCCGCGACCACCCCGGGCACCAGCTCCGGCTCCCGCCCGTCCCCCATGGCAACTCCCCCCGCCGCACGAGCCGTCACCACCCACGATCCCGGACGCCGCCACCGTTCGTGCGCGGGCCGGACGGAACGGAAACCCAACTGCAACCGGCTCCGGACGGCGGCGGTGCGGCTGTGGCCACTGGGGCGGGGCGGGGCGGGGTGGTCGCGGGCGGGGCCGGCCCGGGGCGCCGGAGGCAGCCGCGGTCAGGTCGGGTCAGTCACCGGACAGGTGGGCCTGGACGTTGCCGTCCGACCGCTCGACAAGGGGCAGCGGACGGGCCCTCAGGGCTGGGGCTGGACGGGGACGCGCAGGAGGAAGCGGGCGCCGCCCCGGGCGCTGCGGTCGACGGCGAGCGAGCCGCCGTGGGCGTGGGCCACCCAGGCGGCGATGGACAGGCCGAGGCCGCTCGATCCGGCGCCGCTGCGGAAGCGTTCGAACAGGGACTTCGCCTGCTCGGGCGGGATGCCGGGCCCCGCGTCGTCGACGGCGACGGTGCCGTCCGCGCCGACGACGACCTCGACGTCGGCCGGCTCGCCGGGGACGTGACCGTGGGCGAGGGCGTTGCCGAGCAGGTTGGCGACGGCGCGGCGCAGCAGTCCGGCGTCGGCGAGGACGACCACCGGCTCGGCCCGGACGGTCACCCGGTGTCCCTCGGCCGGGGTGTCGGCGACGACGGCCTCGACGAGCTGGTCGAGCCGCAGCGGCTCCCGGTCCAGCGGGACGGCTCCGGCCATCAGCCGGGCGCGGGTGAGCAGGTCGTCGACCAGCTCGCTCATCCGGGTCGACTGGCGCAGCGTGCGCCGCATGATCTCCGTGGTCTCGGCCTCGCCGCGCAGGCCGGTCTCAGCGAGCAGCCGCAGTGAGGCGACCGGGGTGCGCAGGTCGTGGGCGGCGTCCGCGAAGAAGGCCTCCTGCTGGTCGAGCGCGGCCAGCGCGGGCCGCACCGCGCGCCCGGCGAGCCAGCGGCCGGCCAGGGCCGAGACCGCGACCAGGACGGCGCAGGCGGCGGCGAGGAGCAGTTCCAGGCGCTCGTGGTCGGCGAGGTTCGAGGTGACGTCGACGGCGGTGACGACCACGCCGTCGGAGTTCTCGGTGGCCGAGGTGGAGAAGGGCTGGGCGGACAGCCGCAGCCGGTGGCCGTTCGGTGCGGTGACGGTGGCCCGGCTGAGGTCGCCCTCCCGGAGCGCCTCGTCGGCGACCGCCTGCATGGCCGCCGTGGGGACGACGAGGCACGGCCGGTGCGGGGCGGCCAGGGGGGTCACCTGTTCCCCGTTGCCGGAGAACAGCGTCACCGGGGGGCAGTCGTAGCCGCCTTCCCTCGGGTCCGGGTATTCGAGCGCCCCCTGCTCGTCGTAGTGCAGGTCGGCGACGAACTCGCTGGTCCGGAGCTTGAGGTCGGCGTCGACCTGCGAGCGCCAGGAGGTGTCGTCCGCGCGCACCGCGATGACCGTCATGCCGACCAGTCCGAGGCCGCTGACGAGGGCGAAGAGCAGGGCGATCCGTCGCCGCAGCCGGCGGATCCGGGCCGCCGGGGTGGGCGGTGCCGTCCGGCGGGGCCGGCGGAGCCACGCCACCGGGCGCGGACGTCTCACGCCTCCGACTCCAGCCGGTAGCCGACCCCGCGCACGGTGTGGATCAGCGGCGGGTCGCCGAGCTTGCGGCGCAGCTGGGAGACCAGGACCTCGACGACGTTGGAGTTGGGCTCGGTCAGCTCGTCCCAGCAGCGCTCGATGAGGTCGGTGC
Organism: Kitasatospora sp. NPDC094028; assembly: GCF_049543595.1. NCBI lineage: Bacteria > Bacillati > Actinomycetota > Actinomycetes > Kitasatosporales > Streptomycetaceae > Kitasatospora > Kitasatospora sp. NPDC094028. The sequence goes on from NZ_JBMVFA010000022.1 coordinate 96,433, forward strand.
GGCGCACCGCCTCGCCGGGCCGGGTGGCGAGGGTCTCCAGGACGGCGAACTCCTTGGTGGTGAGGGACAGCAGCACGCCGTCGCGGCGCACCGTGCGGCGGGCGGTGTCGAGTTCCAGGCCGCCGCAGCGGACCACGGGCGGCCGGGTGACGGCGGTGCGGCGGCACAGGTTCCGTACCCGGGCGACGAGTTCGGGGACGGCGAAGGGCTTGACCAGGTAGTCGTCACCGCCGGTCGCGAAGCCCTCGACCCGGTCGGCGACGGTGTCGCGGGCGGTGAGGAAGAGCACCGGCACCGTCCGGCCGTCCGTCCGCATGCGGTGCACGTAGTCCGCGGAGTCGCCGGAGGGCAGCATCCGGTCGAACACGACGCAGTCGTAGGCGGTGACGTACAGCGCTTCGTCGGCGGCCGGCAGGTCCCCGGCCTCGTCGACGGCCAGGCCGCTGCCGCGCAGGGCGGCGGCCACGGCGAACCGCAGGTCCTCGTCGTCCTCGACCACCAGTACTCGCATGGCGGTCAGGATAGCCGTGACCTGGGCGGGAACCGTCCGGCGGTGTCCTCGGAGCAGGGGCACGGCACGGGTCCTTCCCCGGGGCGGAGACCGGCGCCAGGGACGCCCGGAACGTCGACGCGGCGCCCCCACCGCGGGGGATTCCGGGGGGCGCCGTCGTCGACCTCGCCGAGGATGCCGGGCGCAACCTGAGGATTCGATGAGGCCCGGCCGGCCGGCCGCGGCCGCTCACCGGCAGTGTTGCGTCAGCAGCCTCCGGTGCCCCAGGTCCCCGATGTGCTGGCAGACGGCCTTGAGCGGTCTCGTCCCGGCGGTGGCCACCACCGCGGTCGCGGCCGCTCCGGCCAGGAGCATCGCCAGCACCGCCACCACGACGAGGACCACCGGCAGGACCGGCGGCGGAGCACTCCGCACCGCTGCCGCGACCCTCGCACCGTTCTGCTCGCTCCCGAGCGACCGTTTCGCCATGCCCCGAGACTCCCGGAGCGGCCCTGAGGATTTCGTGAGCCCGAGCCGGCAGGCACCCGGCGGGTGGTGCGGCCGTGGGCGGGCCGGGCGGTGCCGTCCGGCCGGGCGAGGCCGCGGGGGCCTCAGGCCGGCCGGAGCAGCGAGGCCATGAGGTCGGGCGGCAGGGCGGGGTTGGCGGCGGCGTGTGCGCGGGTCGGGTGCGGGGCGGCGAGGCAGGCGGTGAGGGCGGTGCGGCCCGCGCGGGGGTGCTGGGCGATGGCGCGCAGGGCCTTGGCGGCGGGCGGCTCGGCGGTGGCGATCCGGTCGAGCAGGGCGGTGGGGGCGTCGGGGTTGCGGGCGATCGCGTGGGCGACCCGGGTGCCGAACCGGTCGTACAGGTCGGTGAGTTGAGCGGGTGAGAGGCCGGGGTGCGGGGCGATGGACTTCGCCACGGCGGCGTCCGGGTCCTCGGCGAGCCGGTCGCGGACGGCGGCGGGCAGGTCGCGGTGCTCGGCGGCGAGCATCCGGACCCGGGGCTCGGGGGAGGCGGCGAGGGCGGCGAGTTCGTCGGGGGTGGCGGCGGCGACGCGGTCGAGCAGGGTGGCGCCGGTCCGGACGGTGACGGCGAGTTCGGCGAGCAGGTCGAGCGGGATGCGCGGGTTGCGGGTGAGGCGCCGCAGGACGTCCGCGGCCCGGTCGGTGGCGAGGCTGCGCAGCACCGTCTCGTCGACGGCCGGGTTCTCGGCCAACTCGGCGCGCACCCAGGCCGATTCGTCCTCGGCGAGCCGCTGATAGGTCTCGCTGGGCAGCCGCGGGTGGGCGGCGAGCTGCTGCCGCGGCGGCGCGTCGGGTTCGGCGAGGAGGCGGGCGGCGGCCGGGCCGGGGGTGGCGGGGTTGCCGGCCGCGAGGGAGCGGACCTCGGGTTCCCGGTCGGCGGTGAGGGCGGCCAGCAGGTCGGGCGGGGTGGCCTCGTTGGCCGCGACGCCCCGGCGCACCTCGAAGGCCGGGTGCCCGGCCAGGGCGCGCAGCAGGTCCGGCCGCCCGGTGAAGTGGGCGAGTTCGGCGGCCACCTCCGGGTCCTTGTCGGCGGCGAGGAGTTCGGCCGCCCCGTCCGGCAGTCCGGGGCAGCCGGCCAGCCCGATGCGGGTGTCCCGGTCCGGGTGGCGGGCGAGCGGCAACGCCCACTCCGGTCGGCCCCGGCCCTGGTCGAGCAGGGCGATCGCGAGGTCGGGCCGGTCGAGCGGGTCGTCGACCGGGACGCCGAGCCCGGCCAGCAGGTAGGGGGAGTCCTCGTGCAGGGCGGCCAGCGCCCGGGCCTGCGCGGGGGTCAGGTCGGCGCGGTGCGCCAGCGCCCAGGCCAGGTCCTCGTCCGCGGGCGCGGCGTCGACCAGGCGCTGGAGCAGCTCGGGCGGCAGGGCGGGGTTCTCGGCGAGGGCGGGCAGCAGCGAGGGCATCCCGCCATCCTGCCCGCCCCGGCCAGCCCGCCGCCCGTGGTTTTCCCGGGCGCTCGGGGTCGGAAGGACGCCTTGACCTGCTCGTCGACGCGGCCGACGGACTCCTGCTGGAAGCGCTGGCCGTCGCCGCGGCGGACGGCTGGTCGGCGAACTGCGCGTACTTGCCGCGGAGTTGCCGGTAGCGGCGGTCGAGGACGTCGAGCCGGTGGACGTTCGCGGCGCGGTCCCCGTCGGCGCTGCGGCGTACCGAGTCGAGCACCGGCCCGACCCGCAGCCGGTGCCGCTCGTCGAGCAGGGTGCCGCCGAGCGCAGGAGGTCCGGTCCGGCGGCGCCGGACCGGGCGATCACCCGGCGGAGGAAAGCCCGCTGCGCGTACCCGGCCTCCTCGGCGACGTCCGCGATGGCGGCGGCGCAGGGCCGGTTGGTGGGCAGGACGAGACAGACTCTCTGCATACGGAACGTTTCTCCGTCGGGTCGTCAGAACCGTTGTGGGCGAAGTGACATGGGAGTGCTTCCGGGGGTGCGCGGCCGACCGCCGGTCCACCGTGGACTAGACCATTTCCGATGTCAACGATTGACAGGACGGCCCCGGCGAGGTGGAATCCGCGCCGCCGACCCCCGTCAGGGCCAGCCGCCGACCTCCGGCGGGCCGCCCTCGCCGACCCGCGCAGGGCCGCCGTCGACTCGCACGGGCGGGCGAGCCGCCCCCGCCGATCCGAACGGCCGTACGATCTCCGGGGGTTCACTGCCGAACATTGCCCGGAACCCGGTGTTCCGGGTCAATCCGGACGGCGGACCTGCCGATACCGCTGATGACGTTCTTACGCCGTTCGGAGGAGGAGAGCGCATGCCCGAGCTGTGGCTGCCCGGTGCCGAGATCCGCGACCTCGGCGACCACGCGCCGACCGACCAGCAGTACCCGCCGAAGGCCATCGCCCACATCACCTGGGACCGCAACGCGAGCGCCGACGCACCGCAGGACTGGTGCACCTACGAGGACCTGGTCGGCTACTTCACCGGCAGCGGCGCCGGCGACGCCCCCCACCTCATCTGGGACCCGTTCAGCGGCCGGACCGCCCAGCTGTTCCCGGCCGACTCCCGTTCGAAGAGCCTGCTCAGCCCGGCCCAGAGCCCGACCCGCACCAACCGGGCCGGCCAGGTGGTGATCCAGATCGAGGCGGTGTTCTTCCCGTACTGCCGCTACCAGGGCGCCGTCTACCCGCGGCTGGTGGACACCCCGTGCGCGGGCTGGGACCGCATCCACGCCTGGATCGCCTCCTGGGGCGTGCCGGACACCTGGCCGATGGGCCGGCCCGTCGACTTCACCCCGCACCGCGACGAACGGGTCTGGGAGACCTGCGGCGGCTGGTTCGCGCACGCCCACGTGCCGTACAACGACCACGTCGACCCGGGATCCTGGCCGGGCTTCGCGGTCGGCCCCGGCTCGCCGGGCACCCCGCCCCCGCAGGACCCGGGCCCGGCCCGCTACGAGACGAGCATCAACGGACTGCCGTACGGCTACGGCGCCCACGGCTACCAGGTGACGGTGGTCGGCCGCGCCCTGGTGCAGGAAGGGTTCGGCACCCACTACCAGTCCGGCCCGGGGCCGGACTGGACGGACGCCGACACCGAGAACTACGCGGACTACCAGCGCAGCCTCGGCTACACCGGCCAGGCCGCGGACGGCGTCCCGGGGGAGGCTTCGCTGCTCCGGCTGCTCGGCTACCTGCCCGGGCAGCGCACCGTCTCGGTGGCACACGTGGCCGCCGCCGCCCGCCAGGACCCACCCGCCGAGCAGGGGCACCGCACCTACGGCGCCGAGGTGGCGATCGTCGAGCAGGCGCTCGCCGACGAGGGGCTGCTCGAACAGCGCTGGGTGGACGGCTCGTTCGGCAGCCTGACGGTGGCCGCCTACGCGGCCTGGCAGCGGCGCTGCGGGTACAGCGGCGACGCGGCGGACGGCATCCCGGGTTGGGACTCGCTCCAGCGGCTGGGGGCGGCGCAGGGGTTCGACGTGACGTCCTGAAGCCGGGGGAGGGGAGGGCTCGCGTCGGGGCAGGGCCGGCGGCGGGAGGGGGCGCGGCGCGGGGAATGCCGTCGCCGGGGGCGGGCGTTGTGGACGGGCGTGACCAGCGCGACCCCGACCCCCGGCCCGGCCCCGTCCCCTGCGCCGCCCTCGGCTCCTTCGCCGCCCTCGGTCCCTGCGCCGTCCCCGGCGATCAGGCTCTCCGTGCTCGACCGGTCCCGGACGAGACGCGGCGAGGAGCCGGCCGAGGCGCTGCGCGCGACGGTCGCCCTGGCCCGCGAGGCGGAGCGGCTCGGCTACCACCGCTTCTGGGTCTCCGAGCACCACGGCGTGCCCGGCGTGGCCGGTTCGGCGCCCACCGTGCTGGCCGCGGCGGTCGCCTCGGCCACCACCCGGATCCGGGTCGGCACCGGCGGCGTGATGCTGCCCAACCACCGGCCGATGGTGGTGGCCGAGCAGTTCGGCGTGCTGGCCGCGCTGTTCCCGGGCCGGATCGACATGGGGCTGGGCCACTCGGTCGGCTTCACCGACGGCGTGCGGCGGGCGCTCGGCCGGGAGAAGGACGCCGCGGACGACTACGCCGCCCAACTGGCCGAGCTGCTCGGCTGGTTCGACGGCACCCAGCAGGCGCATCCGGGCGTGCACGCCCGCCCGGCGGAGGGCCTGCGGGTGCCGGCCTTCGTGCTGGCCACCGGCGAGGGCGCGGACCTCGCCGCCGCGGCGGGGCTGCCGCTGGTGATCGCGGCCGCGCACGGCGAGGAGCGGATGCTCGCGGCGATCGACCGCTACCGCGCCCGGTTCCGGCCCTCCGCGCAGGCCGCCGGGCCGTACGTGGTGGTCTCCGGCACGGTGGCGGTCGCCGGGACGGCCGAGCGGGCCCGGGACCTGCTCGTGCCGGAGGCGTGGTCGGGCGCCTACTCCCGCACCCACGGCGAGTTCCCGCCGCTGGAGCCGGTGGCCGAGATCCGGGCCCGGACGATGAGCGCGAGGGAGCGGGCCGCGTTCGAGCGGTCGTTGAAGGGTCACATCGCGGGCACCCCCGAGCAGGTGGCCGCCGCGCTCGCCGCCCTGGTGGCGCGAAGCGGCGCGGACGAGTTCCTGGTGACCACGAGCAGCTACGACCGGGCGGCGCTGCTCGACTCCTACCGGCTGTTGGCGGAGGCGGTCGGGATTTCTGACCTCGTGTGATGACCTGCTAATGTTCATGACGTCGAGAGGAAACGTTCTCTCGAACAGGCGTCAGCGGTGCTACCAGAGCACGTCCTACTTTCAGTAGGAAGAGTCCGTGCGACCCGGGCCTGGCGCTCCACCCGAAGGGGCTCGTTCCGTCCAGCGGAACGGGCCCCTTCGTCGTTCCCGCCCGCGCCGAGCGCGTCCTCTTATCGCATTTTCGGCCGCGAAACCCGCCATCAGGGCCGGGTATCAGCCAAGGTCCCCCACCAGGTGACCGGTCGGCGTCGAGCCGTTCCACTCCGTGACGACGGGCGGGCCAGCGGTTTTGCCCCGGCGGCAGGCCTGACGGATCGTCATACCTTGGCCGGAACTCGACGGCGATGGTGTGAATATGCCACTGGAATGTTCGTCATACGGAAACCGGCAGTAGCCTTCCGTGTCGAACCCGCCACTGCTGGTGGCGATCCGGCCGGAGCCGCGCTGCGCCCCGGCCGCCCAGACCCCGCGAAGGAGCCGGTGTGCCGGGTATCGACGAATGCCTCTCCGGGGCCATGACGATCGCCGGTGCGCGCGCCGCGAGCCTGGTCGACTGGGGGAGCGGACTCGCCCTCGGCAGCCTCGGCGACAGCCCGACCGGCGAGTACGAGACCGCCGCCGCCGAGGCAACCGACCTGGTACGAGCGGCCGTTGAGAGCCAGACCTTCACCGCGTCGGAGGAGCGGCGAGCCCCGCTGGAGGACATCATCGTCACCGCGGGCCGAAGCTACCACCTGATCCGCTTCATCGACACCGTCTTCGACAGCCGGCTCGTGCTGCACCTCTGGCTCGACCGCGACGAGGGCAACCTCGCCGTCGCCCGCTTCCGCCTCCGGGCGCTCGCCGAGGACCTGGTGCTCGGGTGAGCGCCGTGCCCGCCGGGGCCGAGGTCGAGGCCGGAACCCCGGTCGCGACCGCGGCGACCGTCCGTTTTCGGCCGCCGGCCCCCGGACGGAGGTCCGCATGACCGCCGCTCCGGCCCCGCCCGTCGAGGACGCCCGCACCACCGACGCCGACCCCGTGAGCGCCAGCCCCGTGACCACCGACCCGGTCGGCGCCGGCCCCGTGACCACCGACCCGGTCGGCGCCGGCCCCGCGGACGCGGCAGTGGAGGACGTCCCGCCCACCCCGCGCACCCCGGGCGAGGCGCTCGACGTGCTCGCCGTCCGCCACGCCACCGGCGCCCTGCACGGCCCGCTCGGCAGTCTGTACCTCGTCGACGGCCAGGTCGTCGCCGCCGACTCCGGCCGCGCCCCCGGCCTGGTCGACCTGCTCACCGGCTGCGGCCGGACCACCCCCGAGGGCTGGGCCGAGCTGCTCCGGGAGCACGGCCCGCACGGCCGGGTCGGCGAGGCGCTGGTGGAGGACCGGCTGCTCACCCGGGGCGAGCTCGAACTCGGCCACCTGGGCACGCTGTTCGACGCCGCCTTCTTCGTCCTGGCCGACCCCGCCGGCGGCACCTGGCGGTACGAGGCCGACGCCCGGCACTGGCTCGGCCCCGTCGCGGCGGTCGAACCGGACCGGCTGCGCCGCGAGGTCGAGCGCCGGCGCCGCCTGCTGGACGGGATCTGGCCCTGGCCGCAGCTCGACACCGAGCCCGTCCGCCCGGCCGCGCACAGCCGGCTGCCCGCGCACCGCGCGTCCGGCCGCCGGCGCCGCGAACTGCTGGACCACGCGGACGGCCGAAGAACCCCGGCGGACCTGGCCCGGCTGCTCGGCCGCTCCGGCTTCGGGGTGACGGCCGACGTCCGCCGCCTGGCCGCCGCCGGACTGCTCGACGTGCCACGGCACGCGGCGCCGGGCGTCCCGGCGGGAGCCGACCCCGCGCGGCCCGGCCCTGAGCCGCCCCGGGAGGCGCCTGCTCCCGGCGGCCTGCACCGCAGGATCCCCGGCGCGACCCTGCGCGGCCCCGCGCTCCGGACCGGCACCCGCCCGGCCGCCGGTCCCGCCGCCCCGGCCGCCGCCCCCGCCACGCCCGCACCGGCGAGCCCGCCGGGCCCCGCCGCCAGCCCCACGCGCACCGACCACCCGCCCGCCACGGTCGCGGCCCACCCGCCGCTGGCCGTCCCCGACCCGGACATCGCGCTGCTGACCCGGGTCCGAGACCTTCTGGAGGCCCGACTTTGACCCACTCCCCGCCCGCGACCCCGCCGCCCCGGCCATGAGGCGGGCGCTGAAGCAGCGTGTCGGAAGGAGACAACTGATCGCCTTGGAGACCGAGCTGCTCGCCGAACTGCACGTGGTCAAGCGCCGCATCCCGCACCTCGCGGGCGGCCTGGTCGCCAGCGTCGACGGCCTGCTCGTCGCCCACGACACGCACGGCACCGAGCCCTCCGGGCTGGCCGCGATGACGGCGGCCTCGCTCTCGCTGGCCCAGCGGCTCGCCGACACCACCGGCCAGGGCGAGTTCCGCGAGTCGCTGGTGCGCGGCGAGCACGGCTACGTCGCCACCTACGCGGCCGGCGGCAGCTGCGTACTGACCCTGCTGGCGCATCCGGACGTCAACGTCGGCCGGCTGCACCTGGAGGCCCGCCGCAGCGCGCAGCGGATCGCCGGGCTGCTCGGCGAGGCCCTGCAGCCGGGCACCGCCGCCCCGAGCTGACCACCACCCCCGACCGAAGCACTTCCACCCACCCATTCACCGAACACCTCACCAACGAACGGGAGTCACCGACATGACCGACGCAGCCGGCGCGCTCAAGCAGGCCATGACCAGCATCGAGGGCGCCATCGGCGCGGCCCTGGTGGACTACAACAGCGGCATGGCGCTCGCCACCCTGGACGGCCCCGGCGGGCTCGACCTCAACGTGGCCTCGGCGGGCAACACCGACGTGGTGCGCGCCAAGATGCGCACCATGGACATGCTCGGCCTGCAGGACGGGATCGAGGACATGCTGATCACCCTCACCGGCCAGTACCACCTGATCCGCCCGCTCGCCGGCCGCGGCGGCAAGGGCCTGTTCCTCTACCTGGCGCTGGACCGCTCGCGCGCCAACCTGGCGATGGCCCGCCACCAGCTGACCCGGATCGAGGCGGACCTGGAGGTCTGACCCCTCGCCCGGTACCGACCGGACGGCCCGGCGGCGGCCTCGGCCCCGCCGGGCCTCAGCCCGTGCCCGCCCAGGCGACCTCGCCGCCCGGCAGTCCCGCGCACACCGCGCCGCCCCCGGCGCTCAGCACGCTCCACGGCGCGAGCCGCGCGTCCGGCGGCACGGACAGCACCCCGCCGCCGGCGAAGCCCAGCTCCAGCCCGCCCGCGAGGGTGATCCGGGCGGACTCGACCGTCCGGCCGACCAGCGCCGCGAGCGCGGGGGTCGGCCGGAACGTCAGCGTGGGGAAGACGTGCTCGACCGTCGCCGGCGCGGCGAAGGAGGGCGTCGCGAACCGGAAGTCCTGCACCACCCGGACGGTCACCCGCCCGGTGAGCCCGAGCTCCAGGCGGGTGCCGCCGCCGACCGACTCCACCCGCCGCCCGGCGAGCAGCCGCGCGATCCCGTTCCGCATGCCCCCAGTCTGTCCCCCACCCCCGCCGGGCCGCCCGTCAGCCGCCGGCCCGCCCGTCGGCCGGCCGCCCCCGCACCAGCTCGGCCGGGCCGCCCGCCCGCCGCCGCGCCGCCAGCGCGGCGTCCGTGCGGTCCCAGGAGGGCCCGGTCAGCAGGGCCCGCGCCTGCGCCGGGTCGCACAGCCGCCACTCCACCAGCTCCTCCTCCTGCAGGGTGATCGCGTCCAGCAGCTCCGGCGTCACCCGCCCGCCGTCGTACAGGTAGACCAGGACGGCGGTGTCCCGGCCGGTCGCCGGGTCGGCCTGCGGATCGGCCGCCGTCCCCGGCTGCCAGTCCAGGGCCAGCAGCCGCCCCGGCTCGACCTCCAGGCCCAGTTCCTCGCGGATCTCCCGCCGGGCCGCCGCCCGGGGCGTCTCCCGGTCCGCCTCGACGCCGCCGCCCGGCAGCGTCCAGTGCGGCACCGCCCCGCGCGGCCCCTCCCACGGGCGCAGCCGCACCAGCAGCACCCGCCCGGCGTCGTCGGTGAACACCGCCCGCGCCTTCGCCCGGATCCGCGGCCGGGTGGCGTAGTACGTCGCCCGGTCCAGCGGCGGCTCCGGCGCGGGCCGGTCGGCCGCCGTCCCCAGGCCGGGCGCGGCGGCCAGCCCGACGTACTCGGGCGCCGGCCCGCCCAGCTCCGGCAGGCCGGCGGTGTGCCCGGTCGGCCGGCTCCCCTCCAGCTCCAGCGGCCCGGCCGCGCGCGGCGCCCGCAGGCAGGCCAGCACCCGCCGGGACAGCAGCGGCGGCAGCGCCCGGCCCGCGTCCTCGGTGCCCAGCCAGGCCCAGCCGCCGACCTCCGCCGCGTCCGGCCGGAACGCCGCCACCTGGTCGTCCGTCAGCGGATCGGCCCAGTACAGGTACGCCACGATCGGCGGCCGGCCCTCCTTCACCGCCCAGTCCACGCACGCGAGTTGCCGCAGCGTCGGGGTGAAGCCCAACTCCTCGGCGATCTCCCGCGCGGCCGTCTCCCGCGGCGACCGGTCCTGCGGCTCCCAGCCGCCGCCCGGGATCGCCACCGGATGCTTCCGGTCGTACGGCAGCTGCACCACCAGCACCCGCCCGTGGGCGTCCGGGAACAGCACTCCCGCCGCCGCCAACAGCCCCCGCCCACCCGCGTCCACATCCGTCGCCGCCACCCCGACCCCTTCCACGCCGACCACCCCGTTCACCCCCTGATCCTCCCCCACGCCGCCCGGGGTCACCCCCGCCGCGCCCTCAACCCCGGCGGCCGCGTGCCGGTCCTGGACGCCGTCGTCCCAGACGACAACGCCCCGCACCAGTCCAAGGCGCTCGACCTGATGATGACGGGCTCGCTGACCGGCCGGGAGCGCAGCGCGGCCGACTTCGCCACCCTGCTCGATGCCGCCGGGCTCCGGCTCTCCCGGATCACCCCGACCGGCACCGTCCTCTCGGTGGTCGAAACCGTCGCGGCCTGAGGCCCGGGCCGGGGCCGGGCTCAGCCGTACGTCACCATCACCGTGGAGCCCTTGGGGGTCGTGGTGCCGGGCGGCGGATCCTGACTGCGGATGCGCAGGTTGGTGTCCGGGTCGGGGGAGAGCGGATCCTTGACCAGCTTCAGGGTGGTGGTGCTCAGGACGCGCATGGCGTCGTCGGCGTCGCGGCCGATCAGGCCGGGGACGCTCTCGACACCCACCGAGGTGGTGAGCAGGGCGTGGGCCTGGTCGGTGGACTTGGAGGAGAAGAAGAAGGCGGTGGCCGCGCCGACCGCCGCGCCCAGGGCACCGATCAGGCTGCTGCGGACGGTGGTGTCGTTGACGGCGAAGGCGAGCACGACGGAGATCAGCAGCCCGGCGATCAGGGCGAGCGCGATCCAGCTGCGGGCCACGCTGTCACCGCCCGGCACGCCGGCCGGACCCGTCGACTCCTTCGCGGACTTCGCGGACCTCGCACCGGAGTTGAACCAGAGGATCAGGCCGATCACGAGGATCACCACGCCGATCACGATCAGCGCGGTGAGGGTCGCCCCCCAGCTGAGGACGGACGGACTCGCGGGCCCGGTCGAGGGCGACGAGGGAGATGACGGGGAAGGCGTGTCCAGGAGCACGTTGGTCTCCGGGGGCGGTCGTGACGAAGCGGCAGGAGGCCCGGCCGCACGGTCGGCGTCGAGGTGGGACCGGACGGACGACGGCCGGCCACGGCGCTGCTCACTGCTGCCTTCCCTCCATTCGAGCACGGGGGACGGGCGGCGGCCACCGGGAGCCGGACCCGGAAAGCAACGGCCGGACGGGCCCTAAGGTAGCGGGCATGACAGGCGTAGTCGGAGAGCTCGTGGGCGGCCGGTACCGGCTGGTCGAAGCGGTCGGCCAGGGCGGCATGGGGCGGGTGTGGCGGGGCCACGACGAAGTGCTGGACCGCGTCGTCGCGGTCAAGGAGGTGCTGCTGGGCGCGGCCGGGAGCCCCGAGCTGCGGGCCGAACTGATCGCCCGCACCGAACGGGAGGCGCGCGCCGCGGCCCGGCTCCGGCACCCGGGCATCGTCACGGTGCACGACGTGGTGCAGCACGGCGGTGTCCCGTGGATCGTCATGGAGTTCGTCGAGGGCCCCTCGCTCGCCCGGCTGATCAAGGCCGAAGGACGGCTCGGCTGGGAGCGGGTCGCGGAGATCGGCGCCGAGATCGCGGCCGCCCTCGCCCACGCGCACGCCGCCGGCGTGGTGCACCGCGACCTCAAGCCCGACAACGTGCTGGTGGCGGGGGACCGGCTGGTCATCACCGACTTCGGCATCGCCCGACTCCTCGACACCACCCAGCACCTGACGGGTACCAACACCCTCATCGGCACCCCGCAGTACATGGCCCCGGAACAGCTGGAGGGCCGGCGCATCGACGCCCGGGCCGACCTGTGGGCGCTCGGCGTCACCCTGTACGCCGCCGTCGAGGGGCGCCCACCGTTCGACGGGGCGACCCTGACCGCGGTCATCACCGCCGTGCTCACCCAGCCCGTGCCGGCCGCACCGCAGGCCGGTCCGCTGGGCCCGGTGCTCGCCGAACTCCTCGCCAAGGACGCGGCGTTGCGCCCCGAAGCGCAGACCGTGGCGCTGCGCCTGCGGGCGATACGCTCCGGCGCACCCGCCGCACCGACGGGTACGCCCCCGCTGCGCCCGGACTTCGCTGCGCTGCCGACGCGGACGGCCACCGTCCCGTCCGCCGTGCCCGGCCCCGCTCCCGCCACCGCCCCGTCTCCCGCCCCGTCTCCCGCCCCGGTGGCCGACGCGTCCGGACGGCGGCCGGGCCGGCGCGGCGTCCTGCTCGGCGGCCTGGCCGGCGTCGCCGTCCTGTCGGGAGCGGGCTTCCTGCTCGCCCGGGGCTCCGGCGAGGGCGACAAGGCCGCGTCCGTGCCGTCGTGGACCACGCTCACCGGCGCGACCGGCCGCGTGATGTCGCTCGCGTACAGCCGCGACGGACGGTTCCTGGCCGGGGGCTGCGCGGACGGCACCGTCCGGATCTGGGACACCGCCACCCGGGCCGTCACCGCCACCCTCACCACCCGGCTCGACGAGGTGCGCAGCCTGGCGTTCGGCGCGGACCACGTCCTCCTCACCGGAGAGGGCTTCAAACAGGGCGACATCCAGCTCTGGGACGCCTCGACCGGTGCCAACACCGCCACCTTCCCCTCGGTGGTGGGGAGCTTCGAGGCCCTGAGCGCGGACGGCCGGACGGTCGCCACCTACATCGACGACCAGCTCATGCTGACCGACACCTTCACCCACGCGCTCAAGGCCGCCGTCACCGTCAAGGCGGCGTCGGTGACGTCGGTGGCGTTCAGCCCGGACGGCACGTCCGTCGCCCTCGGCGGCGAGGACAAGGGCCTGCGGCTGTGGACCCCGAACCCCGGTGCCAAGCCCGTCCTCCTGGCGAACCTCGACGGCGGGGTGAACTCGGTGGTGTTCACCCCGGACGGGAAGTCGGTGCTCTCCGGCAACAGCGGCAAGGACGGACTCCGGACGACTGACCCGAGCGCTCCCACCACCACGGTCCTCGGCGGCGGCAGCGTCGCCCGCGTCGTACCGAGCCCGGACGGCGCCACCATCGCCACCGTCGACTTCCAGGCCAAGCTCCAGCTGTGGTCCGCCGCGACCCGCGCCGTCACCGACACCCTGGCCCTGTCGAAGCGGGACGGCATCTTCATGTCCGTCCCCCCGAAGGCGGCGTTCAGCCCGGACGGCCGCACCCTCGCGGTCGGCGACGGCGACGACAACACGGTGCGCCTCTACGCGCTGCCCCTGCCGACCCCGCACGGGTAGCGGTCACCCGAGCGAGGCCGGGGCCCGGAGCGGGAACAACAGCCTGACCGAAGCCTCACCCGGCGACATTCGTCCAAGACGGGCAGGCGCGGTGGCGAGCACGCTCGTTCGTGCACCCGACCGGAGAGGACCGTTCGCGATGACCGACCCGTACATCGAGGCCGTCGAACTAGCCGCTGCCATCCGGCGGAAGGAGGTGAGTCCGGTCGAGGTGGCCGACGGCTACCTCGCGCGGATGGACGAGCTGGACCCTGAGCTGAACGCCTTCTGCCACCGGGACGACGAGGCCGTCCGCAAGGCCGCCGCGGCGGCCGCCGATGCCGTGGCGCGCGCCGCCTCCGCCGACGAGCTGCCGCCGTTCCTGGGCGTGCCGCTGCCCGTCAAGGACCTGCTGGACGTGGCAGGTTGGCCCACCACGTACGGATCCGCCGGAGCCGGGCGGGCCCCGGCGACGGCGTCGGACCCGGTGGTGCGGCGGTTCGTCGACGCGGGGTTCGTGCTGCTCGGCAAGACGACCACCTCGGAGTTCGGTGCGGTGCCCTTCACCGAGAGCGAGACGCTGGGCATCTCGCGCAACCCGTGGGCGCCGGACCGTACGCCGGGCGGTTCGTCGAGCGGGGCGGGCGTGGCGGTCGCGGCCGGGATGGCGCCGATCGCGCATGCCGAGGACGGGGGAGGGTCGATCCGAATTCCGGCTTCCTGCAACGGACTCGTCGGCCTCAAGTCGACCAGGGGCCGGATCAGCGGCGCGAGCGTCCTGGTGGAGGGGCTGGCCACCAGCGGGGTGGTGACCCGCTCGGTGGCCGACACCGCGGCCGCCCTCGACGTGCTCGCCCGGCACGACCCGGCCACCTGGTGGTCGCAGCCGACCCCGGCCACCTCCTTCGCGGCCCTGGCCGCGGCCGAGCCGCCCGCCGGCCTGCGGATCGGCGTGCTCACCGACTCCCCGGTCGAGGGGATCCCCGTCGACCCGGCCTGCACGGCGGCCGTCGACCTCGCCCTGCGGGCCCTCGAAGGAGCCGGCCACCACGTGGTCGACAGCCGCCTGCCGCTGCCCCCGACCGAGGAGCTGGTCGCGGCCTTCACCGCGATCTGGAACACCGCCGCCGCCCATGTCCCGCTCGCCCACCCGGACCGGATCGAGCCGCACAACCGCGTCCTGCGCGAGGCCGCCCGGTCGGTCGACTCCTGGACCTACGCGCAGGCGGTGCAGCGGACCCAGCGGCTCTCCCGCCGGATCGTGGAGGGCTTCGTGGCCGGGTTCGACCTGCTCGTGACGCCCACGATGGCCTGCCTCCCGCCTCCGGTCGGCGGCTTTGGGACGGGCACCGAGGAGAATCCGCTGCGGCCGCTGCTGAACAGCTACCCGATGGGCGTGTTCACCTCGGTCTTCAACGTGACCGGCCAGCCCGCGATCTCCGTCCCCCTGCACCACGACGAGGCGACCGGCCTGCCCGTGGGCGTCCAGCTGGTGGCCGCCCCGTGGCGCGAGGACCTGCTGCTCCAGGCGGCCCGCACCCTCGAACTCGCCCACCCGTGGGTCGGCCGCCGTCCGTCGGTGCGGGCGCGGTGACTCGTCTCCGACGTG
This sequence comes from Kitasatospora sp. NPDC094028, assembly GCF_049543595.1. NCBI lineage: Bacteria > Bacillati > Actinomycetota > Actinomycetes > Kitasatosporales > Streptomycetaceae > Kitasatospora > Kitasatospora sp. NPDC094028. The sequence continues at coordinate 111,473 of NZ_JBMVFA010000022.1, forward strand.
GCGTCAGACGATGTCGGTGATCTTTCCGTCCAGCGTCGCGCGGATCTGCTTGTTGGCGCGGGTGCCGTCGACGTTGACGATGATCTGGACGGTCTTCGAGAACGGCAGGTTGCGCTGGATGATGGCTCCGCCGGCCTTGCCGCCCTCGACATTCGCCGCGGCGGTCGCCCCGGCGAGCACCTTGGCGACCGCCTCGGGCTTGACCTCGGTGCTGTCGAAGAGGTTCTCCTTGAGGGCGGCGCCGGGGTCGGCGCCGCCGGTGGTGCTGAGCTTGACGGGCCGCGGCTCCTCGACGCCCCCGCCGCGGTAGGTGAACTCGTTGACCTCGGTGGGCTTCGCGGGGTCTGCGGCCTCGACCGAGACGAAGTCCGGGAACACCTGGATCTTGAGGACCTTCATCGGCGACGCGCCCACCTTCTTGGCCAGCGCCTGGAAGGCCTGGTCGATGGCCGGTGCGGTGAACAGGTCCGCCTTGGCCGAGGCGCTCGCGGAGGCCTTGGCGCTCGCGGGAGCCGCGGCGCTCGCGGGAGCCGCGGCGCTTGCGGCGGCCGTGGTGGTCGCGGCGGCGGTCGGGTTCGTCGCGGAGCCGGCGGCCGAGCAGCCGGAGAGCGTCACGGCGACGGCAAGGGAGAGCGTGAGGGTGGCAATGCTGGAACGGCGGGGCATGTGAGCGTTCTCCAGTGAATGAAATGAGTAGTGCCGACCGGCCGGAGGGGAGTCGGATGTACCGCTCCGTCGGCGGCCTCGATGGACGGGTCGGTCATCGAGAACGGTCCTCTCCGGTCGGATGCACGGACGAGCGTGCTCGCCACCGCGCCTCCCCGTCTTGGACGAATGTCGCGTAGCCTGCGGCCATGCAATCCACCGCGGCGCTCTGGGACGTCGCCATCCCGTCCGTGCCCGGCCCGCTGCGCGGGGTCAGCATGGCCGGATTCACCGACCACGCCGCCTCCCCGGTCGACCTGGACATGGTCCCCTTCCCGGCCGTCACCGTGGCCCTCGACTTCGGCGACGGGATCCTCGCCGTCGAGGACAGCGCCGGTGGACGGCGGCACGGCACCGCGGTCGTCGGCCTCGGCGCCGGCGGCGTCCGCACGCACAACCGGGGCATCGAGTGCCTCCAGATCCGGCTGTCGCCGCTGGTCGCCCACGCCGTGCTCGGCTCACCGGCCGAACTCGTCTCCCTGGACGACCTCTGGGGACGCGAGGCCACCCGCATCCGGGAACAGCTGCGCGACGCGGCGTCCTGGGACGACCGCTTCGCGCTGGCGGCCGCCGCGCTCGCCCGACGGTACGAAGCAGGCCGCCAGGTCGACCCCGAACTCCGCTTCGCCTGGGGGAAGTTGGTGAGCACCACCGGCGCGGTCCGGATCGAGGAGCTGGCCGCCGAGACCGGCTGGAGCCGCAAGCGCCTCTGGTCACGCTTCCGCACCCAGCTCGGCCTCACCCCCAAGCGGGCCGCCCAGCTCATCCGCTTCGACCACGCCGCCCACCGCCTGGCGGCCGGCCAACGCCCCAGCCAGGTCGCCGCCGAGTCCGGCTACGCCGACCAGTCCCACCTGAACCGCGACACCGCCACCTTCGCCGGGACGACCCCGACGGCCGTCGCGGAGGCCGCCTGGCTCACCGTCGACGAGATCGCGTGGGCCCGCCCGGCCTATCTCCAACCGGGGAGGTCGTGACAGCCATCGGCTGCCGTCCGAGGCGCGACCCCCAAGCCGGTGAACCTCCTCGGTCACCGCACTGGCCGAGCGAGGCCAGGGCCTGGGCGGCCGCGCGGGCCATCCGTTCGTCGTGGCGGGCGCTCGCGCCGCGCAGGCGGGTGGCGGCCTCGACGGCGGCGAGGGCGAGCAGGCCGGGGAGCAGGTCGGTGCTGCGGGCGGCGAGCCAGCGGGTGCCCCGGGTGGCCATCCACCAGAGGTCGGCGGCGCGGCCGGGCGGGGGTTCGGCCGGGCTCGCGGTGGGCGGCGGGCCGAGGGGGTGCCCGGCGTCGGCGAGCAGCTGGTGGAAGTGGCGGGCGATCAGGTGGTGGCCCTCGGCGCTGGGGTGGAGGCGGTCGACGCTGAGGAGCCGGCGTTCGGCGAGCCAGGGCAGGTCGACGAGGTGCAGGTGGATCGCCCGGTGGCGCTCGGTGAGGGCGTGCACCACCGTGTTGACCGCCCGCATCCGCCGGGCCAGCGGCCGGGCGAGGGCGGCCGGGAGGCCGAGCAGGGTGCCCGGGTCGGGGAGGCAGGCGGTGAGCAACCGGGCGCCGTGGCCGGACAGTTCGCCCAGGACGGCGTCCAGCTCCAGGGTGCTGCGCCGGATGTCGAAGCCGGCCCGCAGGGTGTCGTTGCCGCCTACCATCACGGCCGCCAGCTGTGGACGCAGGGCCAGCGCCGCCGGCAGCTGACGGACCGTCAGATCAGTGGTGAGGGCGCCGCTGGCGGCCAGGTTGGTGAACTCCACCGCCCGCCCGTCGGCGGCCAGCGCGGGTGCCAGGACGGCGGCCCAGCCGCGCCAGCCGTCGCCGACCGGGTCCCCGACGCCCTCCGTCAGGGAGTCGCCGAGTGCGACGAAGCGCCGCAGCTCGCCGGCCGGTCGGCGGTCGTGGCCGCCCGCGCGGCGGTCGTCGTCCGCCGCGCGGTCACACCCGGTGTCGAGCGCGCTCATCGCGGCAACCCCCCTCCGCCGCCCGGTGGTTCGGTGCCCGGCGATCCGGCGCCCGGTGCGCGGCCAGGAAGGCCTCGACCGCCGCCGGCCAGCCGTACCGCTCCGCCTGCTCCCGGGTCGCCGCCCGCCGCCCCGGCTCCGGCCGCGCCAGCAACTCCCGTACGGCGCGCGCGAATTCCTCCCCGGTGTCGGCGGCCGCGAGCCCGGCGGGCCCGACCAGTGCGGGCAGCGCCGAGGAGCGGCTGACCACCACCGGTGTGCCGCAGGCCAGCGCCTCCATCGCCGCCAGCCCGAAGGTCTCCACCGGGCCGGGCGCGAGCACCGCGTCCGCACAGCCCAACAGCCTTGCCAGCTCCGCCCGTTCGCCCAGGTGCCCGAGGAAGCGGACCGGCAGCCGCAACCGGGCGGCCCGCGCCGCCAGCCGGGCCCGCAGCGGCCCGGTGCCCGCCACCACCAGCACGGCGGGCACCCGCCGGGCCCGCAGCGCGGCCAGCGCCTCGATCGCCCGCTCGGGCCGCTTCTCCGCCGACAGCCGCGAGCACAGCACCAGCAGCACCTCGCCCGGCCGCGCGTACCGGGCCCGCTCGGCGGCCCGGGCGGCGGGCGGCAGCGGCCGCATCGCCTCCAGGTCCACCCCGAGCGGGGCCCGGACGAGGTTCGGCACCCCGAGCCGGCGGAACTCCGCCGCCGCCCAGTCGGTGGTGCAGAGCACCGCGTCGTACGCCCGCGCCGTGGCCGCGTTGAGCCGGTCGGCGGCCGCGCCGGCCAGCCCGGGCGGCACGCCCCAGGTGCGCAGCACCCCGGCGGCGCTCTCGTGCGAGACCATCACCGAGTGCACACCGTGCCGCCGGGCCCAGTCGCCGGTCCAGCGCAGCGTGGTGCGGTCGGAGACCTCCAGCCGGTCGGGGGAGAGCCGGGTCAGCTCGGCCGCGACGGCCCGCCGGTCGGCGAGCAACCGGTAGCCGCCGCTGCCGGGCAGCACCGGCCCGGGCAGGGTGACCACCAGGCCCTGCTCGGTCCGCTCCTCGCCGCGCCGCTTCCCGGGCACGATCAGCACCGGCCGGTGCCCGGCCGCCCGGTACCCGGCGCCGAGGTGGCGCAGCGCGGTGCGCAGGCCGCCGGAGACGGGGGTGACGAAGTTCGCGAGCCGCACGATGGTCAGCGGCCCGCCCGGCGCATCGGGCTGCGTGTTCATGCGGGCAGCTCCTCCGGCAGGGCCGGCAGCGCCGGCGCGTCGGCCGCCGGGGGCGCGGGCGGCAGCGGCAGTCCCCGGTGCTCGGCGATCACCTCGGCGTAGTGCCGCAGCAGCAGGTCGCCGACCGCCTCCCAGGTGCGGGCGGCCACCTCGGCCCGCCCGGCGCGCCCGTAGGCGGCGCGCCGCACCGGGTCGGCGGCGAGCTCGGCGACCGCCCGGGCGACGGCGGCGCCGTCCCGCGGCGGTACCAGCAGGCCGGTGCGGCGGTGCGCGACCAGGTCGAGCGGGCCGCCGGCGGCCGGGCCGATCACCGCGACCCCGCTGGCCATCGCCTCCTGGATGGTCTGGCAGAAGGTCTCCAGCGGGCCGGTGTGCACGAAGACGTCCAGGGCGGCGAAACATCGCGCCAGCTCCTCGCCGGTGCGTCTGCCCAGGAACACCGCGCCCGGCATGGCGGCCTTCAGCGCGGGCGCGGACGGCCCGTCGCCGATCACCACCACCCGCACCCCGGGCAGCGCCGAGGCGGCCGCCAGCAGGTCGACCCGCTTCTCCGGCGCCAGCCGCCCGACGTACCCGACCAGCACCTCCCCGCCCGGGGCCAGCGCCCGGTGCAGCGCCTCGTCCCGGTGCCCGGGGTGGAAGCGCACCGAGTCCACCCCGCGCGGCCACAGCCGCACCCGGGGCACCCCGTGCGCGGTCAGGTCCTGCACGGCCGGGGTGGACGGCGCCAGCGTCCGGGCGGCGGCCGCGTGCACGGCCCGGATCCGCCGCCACGCGGCGGCCTCGCCGAGCCCCCGCCCGGCCCGGTAGGCGTGCGCGTACCCGGCCAGGTCGGTCTGGTAGACGGCCACCGCCGGCACCCCGAGCCGGGCCGCGACCTGCACGCCGCGCGCGCCGAGCACGAACGGGCTGGCCAGGTGCACGACGTCCGGCCGGTGCGCGGCGACCGCGGCCGCCAGCCGCCGGCTCGGCAGGGCGATCCGCACCTGCGGGTACCCGGGCAGCGGCATCGACGGGATGTGCACCACGGGGATCTCGGCCGCCTCGGCGCCGCCGCCGAAGCTCTGCGGCGGGCACTGGGCGCCCCGCGCGGGGGCGGGGGTGACGACGAGGGGCTGGTGGCCCCGGCGGACCAGGTGCTCGGCCGTCCGCAGCACGCTGTGGGCGACTCCGTTGACCTCGGGCGGGAAGGATTCCGTGACGATGGCGACGCGCATGCCGCAGTTCTGTCCAGGCCCGGCGTGCACCCGGCCAAAGGGATCTGTCGTACAAGCGAACGCGCGTCGGCGATTTGCACCGGGGCCCGCCCGCCCCGTGTCCGGCGACGGCCCGTCAGGCACTCGCGGCGCAGCCGGGGCGGGCCGGTCGCCGTGTCAGTGCGCGGGGCGGGTGGGGGCGGCGGGGCCGCCGTGGATCGGGTCGACCGGGTTCTCGACGTCGCGGGGCGGTGTCGGCTCCGGTGAAGGGGGCGCGGTCGGTGACGGGGGAGCGGGCGTGCGGGTCGCGGCCGGGGGCGTGCTGGCCGGGGCCGGACGGGGAGGTGCGGGGGTGGCCGGGGCCGGGGCGGCGGGGACGGCCGGCGAAGCGGGCGTCGCGGCGGTGCCCGGGGTCGTCGGGTCCGCGGTCGGGATCGCGGGCGGTGCCGTGACGGTGGGCGGGCCGGAGGGCTGCTCGGTGCCGCTCTTGTCCGAGTCGCAGGCCGAGGCGGTTCCGAGTGCGGCGAGGACGAGGACGGCGATCCCCACGGCGCTGGGTCGGTACATGGAGCGGAGTCTCCCGGGTTCGGCGGACGGTGTGGCCATGAGACGGCGGCGGCGCCCGTCCGGTTCCGGGGGTGCGCGGCGGCCCCGCCGGCCAGGGGTGGCCGGCGGGGCCGGGTGAGAGTCGCGGGCGGTCAGCCGGTGATCTTCCACAGACCGCGCCCGTGGGTGGCGGCCATCAGGTAGCCGCCGTCCGGGGAGACGGTCAGGTCGGACACCGAGGCGTTCGGCAGGCCGGCCCCGAGGCGGTTCCAGCCGCCGGTGCCGGTGGCGGTGAACACGCCGACGTCGCCGCCGACGACGACCTGGCCCTTCCAGATCTTCACCACGCTGAACGGGGCGTCCGGCAGGTTGCCGCTGATGTCCGTCCAGTGCGCGCCGCCGTCCCGGGACTCGAAGACGTGGCCGGTGCCGGCGCCGTCGATCCAGTGGCGGCTGTACGAGCCGTAGACCGCGTAGACGTGGCCGGCGTCGGCCGGGTCGACGGTCAGGCCGGTGACGAAGCGGTTCGGCAGTTCGGGGGCGCTGATCCGGTGCCAGGCGCCGCCGTAGTTGGTGTCGATGCCCGAGGTGAACGGCGTGGCCGCGCCCGGGTTGCAGCCGTTGCCGGTGCCGCACCAGCCGACGTAGGTGGTGGCGCCGGAGACGGCGACGGCGGTGGAGGCGTTGCCCGCGCCGAGGTCGCGGACGGCCTTCCAGTCGCAGACCTGCTGCCAGCAGGTGGTGTCCCAGCCCTTGCCCTGGTTGTCCCAGACGTAGCGGCCGCCGGCGACCCAGTGGTTCGCGTCGGCGGGGTCGGCGGAGAACGGCGCGTTGAAGCGGCCGTCGGTCTCGCACGGGCTGGTCTTGTTCTGCTTGCAGTTGGGCGTCGCGTAGTACCAGCTGTGGCCGCCGTCGTCGGACTTGGCCATCGCGAGGTTGGTGTACTCGGCGACCACGCGGTTGCCGTTCTTCGGGTCGACGACGACGTCGAAGCCGTCGCCGCCCTTGGGCTCGGCCATGTGGTCGCCGCCCGGGGTGAGGACGGAGTAGCCGTTGTCCTGCAGGCCGCCCCAGGCGATGTCGCCCTTGCCGTCCGGTGAGGCGCCGAGGCCGCCGTAGAAGTACTGCAGGGTGCGCAGGGTCGCGTTGCGGTCGGTCCACTTCACGACCTTGCGCAGCGCGGCCGGGCGGGACCACACGCCGCCGTCGTTGCCGAAGTACGCCGTGCCGTCCGATGCGACGACGGCGGCGTGCTGGTCGGGGTGGGTGGTGTCCGGGCAGGTGTTCTTGGCCGGGTCGTCGTCGTAGCAGGGCAGGTCGAAGTTCCAGTACGGCCCGATGGTGTCCCAGCTCTTGCCGCCGTCGGAGGTCTCGTAGATGTCCTCGAGGCCGAGGTAGACGTGGTTCGGGTCGGCCGGGTCGACGGTCACGTACTGGTCGTACCAGGCCTGGGCGCCCGGGGTGCCGGCGCGGCCGCCGGAGGCCTTGAGCTTGGCGGCGTCGGCGAGCTTCGTCCACGGCCCGTTGACGTCACCGGAGTCGGTGGAGTAGACACCGCCGAGGCTCACGCTGGTCGGGTCCTCGACGACGGCGTAGAGCTTGCGGCCGTCCGGGGTCCAGTCGAAGGTGGTGCGGCCGAAGCGGCCCGGGTCCAGGTCGCCGGTGGGCGTGGCCTTGGCCCAGGTGGCGCCGGCGTCGTTGGAGACGTAGAAGCCGTTGTACTGCAGGTCGTCGGCCTTGGTGCCGCCGCGCCAGCCCAGGGCGGCGACGACCGTCTGGCCGTGGCTGCCGGGCCGCACGCGCACGTCGGTCACGAACGACGTGCGGTAGGGCGAGCCGGTCGGGTTCGGGTCCGGCTTGAGGACCGTCTGCCACGGGCTGCGGATCTGCTTCGACGGGTGCTTCAGCAGGCCCTGGTTGGTGGCGACGTAGACCTGGTTGTTCTCGGCGAAGGAGATCCGGAACACCATGCTGTTGGCGACCCGGTTGCCGACCGGCTGGAAGGTCTGCCCGTGGTCGGTGGAGCGGTAGATGCCGCCGCCCGCGATGCCGTCCGCGTTGCTGTTCGCCTCGCCGGTGCCGACCCACAGCGAGTGGTCGGCCGGGTTGACCGCGACCGCGCCGATGGAGAGCGTGTCCTGCTGGTCGAACACCGGCGTCCAGTGGGCGCCCTGGTCGGTCGAACGCCACACGCCGCCGCCGGCGGCACCGGCGTACAGGTACTGGCCGTCCACCGCGAGCGAGGTGATCCGGCCGGACGCGACGCCGTGGCCGGCCATGTGCGGGCCGAGCTCGTACGAGTGGTCCGCGGTGTTGTACGGCGCGCTGGACAGCTCGCTCCACCGACCGCCGCTGGTGGCAAGGCCGTTGGCGCTCTGGCGGCCGGCGGCGAAGGCCTCCGAACTGACCGTCGTGCCGGGGGCGGTGCGGACGGCGCTGTACGCGGCGTCGGCGGCCAGGATGTCGGCGCTCTCGCCGCCGCCCTCACCGCCGTCCTCGTCCCCGAACGCCTCGGGGCCGAACGGCGGCAGAGCCGGACCATCGGCGGCGACGGTGCCGGGAGCCGGGTCCGCCGGTGCGGCCTGACCGGGTATCGCGGTGAACAGCAGCAGAGCGGGCAGGGCCGCGCTCAGGGCAACGCGGGTCGCGCGGCGCCTGGCTGAACTCATCGGGGACTCCTCACGGATGACGCAGAGTGCGGCCCCGAACCTGCCGTGTTCGATCATTTCCGGGAAGAGTTGTGGAGCAGAGTTTGCAGATGCGTTAGACATCGGATGCGAACGACGCGCGAACGTGCTCATGTGTCCGCGAAAGTCCGGACGGTGCAGGCTTATTCAGTTCTTCTGAACCGATTTCACAGAATTGGGCTTCACGGTTCCGTGCAAGGGTGAGCCACGGCATGGGACTCCTTGGGGCCGGGCGAATTCGTCGAACCCGAAGAACGTCCGGGCGCTCACCGCGCGGACAGATCGGCTCCCGTAGCCCACCAGCCCACCAGCCCACCAGCCCACCAGGGCGACGGGCGGCTGCCCTTCCGCGCCGACCAGCGGTCCGACATGCTCACGGCCTTCCGCCGCGACCCGGCCTCCGGGTACCGGGTGCCCGCCCGAGACCGCTGGTGATCACCGAGTCGACGTCGGAGCTGCCGGTCGGTCGCTCGGCGACCGACCGGCAGGCGTGGCTCAGAGCGCCGACATGCTCGACCGGACCTTGCCGCGCGCGGTGTCGGCGTCGTCGGCGCGCAGGGCCAGTTCGGCGAGTGCGCGGCACTGCGCGAGGGTGTGGGCGGCCAGCGCCGCCCGGACCTCGGGGAGCGAGGCGGGCGCGGCGGAGAGGCTGGTGATGCCGAGGCCGACCAGGACCAGGGCGAGTGCCGGGTCGCCGGCGGCCTCGCCGCAGACGCCGATCGGACGGCCCTGTCCGGCCGCCGAGGCGGCGGCGGTGGCGACCAGTTCGAGCAGGGCGGGCTGCCACGGGTCGAGCAGCTCGGCGAGGGTGCCGAGCGTGCGGTCGGCCGCGAAGGCGTACTGGGCCAGGTCGTTGGTGCCGACGCTGAAGAAGTCGCAGGATTCGGCCAGCCGGTCGGTCCGCAGGGCGGCCGCCGGGACCTCGATCATCGCGCCGGCGGTCGGCAGGCCGTGCGCGCGGACCCGGGCGGCGAATTCGGTGGCCTCGCGGGGGACCGACACCATCGGGGCCATGACCCAGACCTGCGCGGTGCTGTCCCGGGCGGCCTCGGCGATCGCGGCGAGCTGGGTCTCCAGCAGCTGCGGATCGCGGGCGGCCGTGCGCAGGCCGCGGACGCCGAGGGCCGGGTTCTGTTCGTCGGCGGCCGTGGCGAAGGGCAGCGGTTTGTCGGCGCCCGCGTCGAGGGTGCGGACGACCACCCGGCGGCCGGGGAAGGCCGCGAAGACCTGCCGGTAGGCGGCGGCCTGTTCGGCGAGGCCCGGGGCCTCGGCGCGGTCCAGGAAGAGGAACTCGGTGCGGAACAGGCCCACGCCCTCGGCGTCGGCGGCGGCCGCGCCGGGCAGCTCGTGCGGGGCACCGAGGTTGACCAGCAGCGCGACCGGGTGGCCGTCCGCGGTCCGGCCCGGCCCCCGGAATCCGGCCAGCAGTTCGCGGCGGCGGTGCTCGCACGCGGCGGCCCGCTCGACCGCTTCCGGAGCCGGGTCGGGCTCGACCAGCCCGTCCGAGCCGTGAACCAGGACCAGTCGGCCGTCCGTCAGTTCCGCGGCGCCGGTGCAGCCGACCACGGCGGGTACGCCGAGTGCCTTGGCGAGGATGGCCGTGTGACTGGTCGGGCCGCCGCGGACGGTGACGAGGGCCAGGACCCGCTCGGGGTCGAGCAGTGCGGTGTCGGCGGGTGCCAGGTCGTCGGCGATCAGGACGTACGGATGCCCGGGGTCGGGCAGGCCGGGCACGGGCAGGCCGAGCAGTTGGGCCACCGCGCGGTCGCGCAGGTCGGCCAGGTCGGGGGCGCGTTCCGCGAAGTAGCCGCCGGCGGCGACCAGTTCGGCGCGGAAGCCGTCGAAGGCGGTGGTCAGCGCGTGGGCGCCGTCGGTGCCCTGCGCGGCGAGCTCGGCGGCCCGGTCGGCCAGGACGGGGTCGGCGGCCATCATGGCCTGGGCCGCGAGCACCTCGGAGCCGGTGCCGCTCGTACGGGCGGCGCGCTCCGCCAGGCCGGTGACGACCGCGCCAAGGGCGGCGCGGACCGCGGCCGCCTCGGCGGTCGGGTCGGTGACCGCCCGCGGTGCGGGCAGCGGGGCCGGGGGAGCCATGCGGGCGACCGGGCCCGCCGCGCTGCCGGTGCCTACGCCGATCCCGCGCATCAGGTCGGTCATGCCGCTGCGTCGAGGTCGGAGGCGAGCAGGTCGGCGAGCGCCTTGAGGGCGTCCTCGGCTCCGTCGCCGGAGGCGGTGAGCTCCAGGACCTCGCCTCGGCGGGCGGCCAGGGCGAGGACGGACAGCAGGCTGCGGGCGTCGACCGGCGTCTGGCCGGGGCGGCCGACGGTGACCTTCACCGGCTGTCGGGCGGAGGCCTGGACGAACAGTGCCGCCGGGCGGGCGTGCAGACCGCTGCTGGAGCCGATGGTGACCTGGATCGAGTGCATGGGAGTCCTTGGGGAGGAGAAGGGAGAGGAGTGGGGGCGCCGACCCGGGTGGGAACCGGGCCGGCCGGGGAGTGGGCCACTGCGGTCGCCTGGTCCTCGCGGTACGGGGGCAGTCGCGAGGATCGGGCAGCCTGTGGTTTCACGCCCGTTAGAGCGTTGTTTCGGTTGGTTCTACGCCCGGGTGCGTGGGGATGTCAACACGTTCGGGCGTACTTCACGGCGCGCACGAGAGATGGACGAGAGATGGACAAGAGGGGGGACGAGCGGGAGGGCGAGCGGGAGGGCGAGCTCTTGCTTTTCCGTCCGAAGCGCGTATGGTCGGGCTTCACCAGGCGTAAACGGACATGAAACGGACCCAATCCCACATGTACGCTCCCGAGCGGCAGCAACAGATCCTCCACCTGGCCCAGGAGCAGGGTCGGGTGGACGTGCAGACGCTGGCCGAGGACTTCGGCGTCACGCAGGAGACCATCCGGCGTGACCTGAGCGCCCTCGACCGGGCCGGCCTGCTGCACCGGGTGCACGGCGGCGCGCTGCCCGCCGGCGCACTGCACCTGGAACCGGGCCTGGCCGAACGGGACTCCACTGCCGCGGCCGAGAAGGAACGCATCGCCCGGGCCGCCCTGGGCCTGCTGCCCAGCGAGGGCAGCGTGATCCTCGACGCCGGGACGACCGTCTCCCGGCTGGCCGGCCTGCTGCCCGTGGACTGCGCCCTCACCGTCGTCACCAACGCCCTCCCCGTCGCGGCCCGGCTGGCCGACCACCCCGCGCTCGCCCTCCACCTGGTCGGCGGGCGGCTGCGCCACCGCACCCAGGCGGCCGTCGACGCCTGGGCGCTGCGCGACCTGGCCGACATCCACGCGGACGTCGCGGTGGTCGCCACCAACGGCTTCTCCCCGGAGGGCGGCCTGTCGACGCCGGACCTCGCCGAGGCCGCCGTCAAGAAGGCCATGCTCGCCGGTGCGCGCCGAGTCGTCCTGGTGGCCGACTCCTCCAAGTACGGCGCCCGCCACTTCGCCCGGTTCGGCTCGCTGGACCAGGTCGACGTCCTGGTCACGGACACCGGACTGACCGACGAGCAGGCCGCCGAGATCGAGAACCACGGACCGGAAGTCATCCGCGCATGATCGTCACCATCACCCCCAACCCCAGCCTCGACCGCACCTACGAGCTGGGAACGCTCGCCCGCGGCGAGGTCAACCGCGCCGCACGCGACCGGCTCGACCCCGGCGGCAAGGGCGTCAACGTCTCCCGCGCGCTCACCGCCGCGGGCCACCGCACCACGGCCGTCCTGCCGCTCGGCGGGCTGTCCGGAGAGCTGCTCTCCGACCTGCTGCGCCGCCAGGGGATCGACGTCGCGGCGGTCGCCATCGCGGGCGACACCCGGATCAACGTCTCGATCGCCGAGGACGGCGGCAGCCTCACGAAGATCAACGCGGTGGGCCCCGAGCTCAGCGCCGCCGAGTCGGCCGCGCTGCTGGCCCTCGTCCGCGACACCCAGGGGAGCGGGCAGGGCACCGGCAACGGCGTCGACTGGCTGGCCTGCTGCGGCAGCCTGCCGCGCGGCTTGGAGCCCGAGTGGTACGCCGAGCTGGTCGCCCAGGTGCACTCGGGCGGCGCCCGGATCGCCCTCGACACCTCCGGCGCCGCGCTGCTCGCCGCGCTCGCGGCCCGCCCCGACGTGGTCAAGCCCAACCGGGAGGAACTCGCCGAGGCCGTGGGCCGCCCGGTCGCCACCGTGGGCGACGCCGTGGCCGCGGCCGGGGAACTGCGCGAGCGCGGCGCCCAGCAGGTCCTCGCCAGCCTCGGTGCGGACGGGATGCTGCTGATCGCCGAGGAGGGCAGCTGGTACGGCGGCGCACCGGTCGCCGTCGTCCGCAGCGACGTGGGAGCGGGCGACGCCTCGCTCGCGGGCTTCCTCGGCGCCGGCGGCACCGGCCCCGGGGCGCTGGCGGCGGCCCTGGCGCACGGCGCCGCCGCCGTGCAACTGCCGGGGAGCGCCATGCCGACCCCGGCGGATCTGAACCCGGCCGCCGTGGTCGTGACGGCGGACATCCCGCTCGAACGACCGCTCGGCGGTTGAGATCGGCCTCCTGCCGGAGGCACCCCGCCCGACCGTGTGGGACGGAACGGCGGCCATTCCCGGGGGCACGGGAACACTGTCAGGCACCAGTCGAAGGACCGACACGATGAACGACACCAGCGGACTGATCACACCCGCACTCGTTGATCTCCACCTCGCCCCCGCGGACAAGGGCGAAGCCCTCCGCTCGCTCGCCCAGCGGCTGGTCGCCGAGGACCGGGTGACCGACCTCGACGGCTTCCTCTCCGACGTGGCCGCCCGCGAGGCCCAGGCCCCGACCGGGATGGGGGACGGGATCGCCATCCCGCACTGCAGATCGGCCCACGTCACACGGCCGAGCCTGGCCTTCGGCCGCAGCACCAGGGGCGTGGACTTCGACGCCCCGGACGGCCGGCCCGCCGACCTGATCTTCATGATCGCGGCACCGGCCGGCGCGGACGACGCCCACCTGCGGATCCTCGCCGCGCTGGCCCGACGGCTGATGGACCCCGAGTTCACCGGCGCCCTGCGCGATGCCGGGAGCCCGGGCGCGGTCGCGGCCCTGGTCAACGGCGAGGAGGAAGCGGGCGTCGCTCCCGAGCCGGGCGTCGCTCCCGAGCCGGGCGTCGCTCCCGAGCCGGGCGTCGCTCCTGAGCCGGGCGTCGCGCCTGAGCCGGGCGTCGCTCCCGAAACGGTCGCTGCCGCGGAGACGGCCGGCAGCGGGCTGCGGCTGGTCGCGGTGACCTCCTGCCCGACCGGCATCGCCCACACCTACATGGCTGCCAAGGCCCTCGAACTGGCCGCCGCCCGGGCGGGCGCCCGGATCCAGGTCGAGACCCAGGGCTCGGCCGGGACGACGGTGCTGGCCCCCGAGGTGATCGCGGCCGCCGACGCGGTGATCCTCGCCCACGACGTCGAGGTCCGGGACCGCGCCCGCTTCGCCGGAAAGCCCACCGTGGACGTCGGTGTGAAGGCCGCCGTCAACCGCGCCGACGACCTGATCGCGCAGGCCGCCGCGCTGGTCGCCGACGCCGGCAGCGGGGCGCTCGCCGCCGCCCCGGCCGCTGCGGCGAGCGCGCCGGCGGGCGGGCACTGGGCCGAGCGGCTGCGCAAGTACCTGATGACGGGCGTCAGTTACATGATCCCGTTCGTCGCGGCGGGCGGTCTGCTGATCGCCCTCGCCTTCGCCATCGGCGGGTACCGGATCGCCTCCGCGCCGTCCGTGCTGGGCCACTTCGACTGGACGTCCTCGCACAGCTGGGCGGCGATGCTGTTCCAGACCGGCAAGACCTCCTTCGGCTTCCTGGTCCCGATCCTCTCCGGGTACATCGCCTGGGCGATCGCCGACCGGGCGGCACTGGCCGCCGGTATCGCGGGCGGCGCCGTCTCGGTGGCGGTCGGCGCGGGCTTCCTCGGCGGCATCGTGTCGGGCCTGGCCGCGGGCTTCCTGGTGCTGTGGATGATCCGCTGGAACGTGCCGCGCGCGATCCGGGGCATCATGCCGGTCGTGGTGATCCCGCTGCTGTCGGTGGCGGCGGTCGGCTTCCTGATGTTCGTGCTGGTCGGCTCGCCGATCGCCTCGGCGATGCGCGGCCTGACCGACTGGCTGAACGGCCTCTCCGGCTCCAACGCGATCCTGCTCGGCCTGCTGCTCGGCGCGATGATGGCCTTCGACATGGGCGGTCCGCTCAACAAGGTCGCCTACACGTTCGCGGCCGGCGCGCTCACCACGGCGGGCGCCACCCCGGACGCCGGCAGCCTCAAGGTGATGGCCGCGGTGATGGCCGCCGGGATGACCCCGCCGCTGGGCATGGCTCTGGCCACCGTCGTCCGGCGCCGGCTGTTCACCCCCGAGGAGCGGGAGAACGGCAAGGCGGCCTGGGTGCTCGGGGCCTCGTTCATCACCGAGGGGGCGATCCCGTTCGCGGCGGCGGACCCGCTGCGGGTCATCCCGGCGAACATCGTCGGCAGCATGACGGCCGGCGGGCTGGTGATGGCCTTCGGCTCCACCCTGCGCGCGCCGCACGGCGGGATCTGGGTGCTCCCGCTGATCGGCAGCCCGTTCCTGTACCTGGTCGCGGTCGTGGCGGGCACGGTGGTCACCACGGCGGTCGTCGTCCTGCTCAAGGGGCTGCGGAAGGGCACCGCCGCGGCCGATGCGGACTCCGTCGTCGACGGGAAGGTGCTGGTCGGCGCCTGAGCGGTGGCGACGCGGGCGGGGTGGTTCACCCCACCCCGCCCGCGACCGTGCACCGCGCGGTCAGGCCGATCCGGCCGTCTCCTTGAGCTCGGCGTACGGGGCGAGCTTGCGGATCGACTCGATGCTCTTCAGGCAGTCGTCCTTGCTCTCCTGCGGGTCACCGGTGACCACGATCGTCCCGTTGCTCGCCTTGAGCCGGAACCGGTGCATCCCGGTCTCGTCCGTGTACAGCTCGAATTTCCCAGCCATGCCGAAACAGCCTCTCGCTCGGGTAACCCCCTCGCACTGCACCGTAGGTCCAACTTCCTTGCTCCGCGCGCCAGATGATCCATCCGGGTCATCGAGCCCCTGCCGTCTGGCCCGTTCGGGTCAGCTGGCGGGTGATCGGCGGTGGCTGGGGCCGCCGGTCAGCCGATGCCCCCGACGATGCGGAAGTCGCGCTCGAAGCCGGCGGGGAGGGCTGTCAGCGCCTTCTTGTACGCCTCGTTCTCGGATGCCGCGACGGCCTGGTCGAAGCTGTCGCCGAGGGGCCCGGGCGTGGGTGTGCCGGTGGGGCCGCGGATGGCCGCGGCCCCACCGGGTGACGTGGTGGTGGGTCAGGAGACGGTCACGTCGTCGTAGTAGGTGTAGGTCGGGTCACCCGGGTAGTTGTCGTCGTGGTTGCTCAGGGTGAGGGTGTACGAGTGGCCCGGGGTGACGGTCGCGGTCTTGTTGGTCCAGGTCGCGCTGGCGGCGCAGGTCTTGGCGAGGACCGTGGTGGTGGTGCCGGTGGTGTTGTCCTTCAGGGTGGCGGTGGCCCAGTCGTAGGTGACGGTGTCCGGGCAGGTGTTGCTGTACCAGAAGGACAGCTTGCTGGAGCCGGTCGGCGCGGTGAAGGTCTGGGCGAGGGAGGAGTCGCCGCCCGGGCTGGTCGAGCCGACCTGGGCGCCGTAGCTCCCGGTGTGGGCGGCCGACGTGTTCGCCGCGGTCGAGCCGGCGCTGGTCCAGCCGGTCAGGCTGCCGGTCTCGAAGCCGCCGTTGACGACCGCGCTGCCGCCGCCCGAGGTCGAGACCGTCCAGCCGAAGCTGGCCGAGCCGGCCGCGTTGGTGGTGTCCTTCGCGGTGACCGTCACGTTGTAGCTGCCGGCCGTCGAGGCGGTGCCGCTGATCAGGCCGGTGGCGGAGTTGATCGACAGGCCGGTCGGCAGGCCGGTGGCGCTGTACGTCAGGGTCTGGCCGGCGGCGGAGTCGGTGGCGTGGATCTGCAGGGAGGCGGCGCTGCCGGTGGTGGTGCTCTGGCTGCCCGGGTTGGTGACCGTCACCGTGTTGCCGGTGCTGGTGCCGGACCGGAAGGCGCCCAGGCCGCTGGGGGTGCCCAGGCCGGTCGGGCCGTCGTAGCCGGCGCCCGCGGTGCACAGGTAGGACGGGGAGCAGGTGCCGTTCGCACCGCTGGTCACGTCGTTCAGCGAACCCGTGTGCTGGTACGGGTACTTGGACGGGTAGTCGGACGCGCCCGGGGTGCCCGCGTCGGCGTAGACGGCGGCGATCAGCGGCGCGGAGGCGCTGGTGCCGCCGTAGACGGCCCAGCCGCTGCCGCCGTAGGTCTGGTAGACGGCGACGCCGGTGGCCGGGTCGGCGACGGCGGACACGTCGGCGATGGTCCGGTTCGAGCAGCCGCTGTCGGTCTGCCAGCTCGGCTTGGGGTCGTAGGCCGAGCAGCCGGAGCCGGCGCCGTTGCCGCCCGCGCTGGAGCCCCAGACGGTCTCGCCCCAGCCGCGCGCGCTGGAGTCGCGGCTCAGCGAGGTGCCGCCGACGGCGGTGACGTACTGGGAGCCGGCCGGGTACTGGGCGCCGTAGCCGGAGTCGCCCGAGGACACGGTGATGGCGACGCCGGGGTGGTTGAAGTACTGGCTGTCCGAGGTGGTGTCGGTGGAGTCCTCGGCGCCGCCGTAGCTGTTGGAGACGAACTTCGCGCCCTGGGCGACGGCCTGGTTGACGGCGGTGCCGAGGTCGCTCATGGTCGCCGAGGTGGCCTCGACCAGCAGGATGTGGGCGTTCGGCGCGGCGGCGGAGACCATGTCGACGTCGAGCGAGATCTCGCCCGCCCAACCGGTGTCGCCGGCCGGGTAGTTGGTGCCGCCGTTCTGGTCGATCTTCTTGAAGCAGCCGTTCGCGGTGGTGCACGCGGGCAGCCCGTACTGCGCGCGGTAGGTCGCCAGGTCGGACTCCGCGTTGGGGTCGTCGTTGGCGTCGACGATGGCGATGGTCTGCCCGGCGCCGCCGTTGGCCGACAGGCCGTAGGCGCTCTGCAGGTCGCCCGGCCCGTAGCCGGAGGGCGTCGCGTCGGGCGACACGGCGTGGAGGGAGAACGCGTGCGGCTGTACCACGTCGGTGCGCACCAGGGCGTTGCAGGCCATCTGGTGACGGTAGGTCGGCTTGGCGCAGGCGTGCTTCACGCCCGCGCCGGGCGCACTGGCACCCGTGGCGCCGGCGGGCGCCGCGAAGGCGAGGCCGGCGGCGACCACGGCACCGGCGGCGAGCGTCGCGGTGCTCGCGCGGAGTCCACCGTGCCGCAGGACGGAGCGGATGAGCTTGTGCAACGGAGCCCTCCCGTATGGGGGTCGGGCCCCGGGCGTGCGGGCGTGCCGGGGTGAGGCGGCCGCCGGTGTGCAGGCCCGGGGTGAGGGGAGACGCGCACGTGCAGACGGCTGCCTGGGGCTCGGCGCGGGCCGCGGGGCGTCGGCCGGACGGGGCGACGGGGGCCGGGCGGAGTTGGGGTGTCCAGGACATGCCAGGGGTGTGATCCCGAGCCTTGGCGGCTTCAGTGTCAGAAAGGTAGCGAAGCGCGCACCGGCGAACAAGCTTGGTGTCCATGCCATGACCGAGGCTTTGACCGGCATGACCGAGCCTTGACCAGGCGGGACACCGCCACTGGCGCGGTAGCGCCACCCGCCGCGGCGCCCCGGCGGGCCCGCGCCCGGCGGCGGACGCCCCTCTTCTTCCGGTTCCGCGCGGGATGCTAGCGTCCGGGAAGGTCCCACCGGAGACGGCCTCAACTCGGAGTGGCATCATGCGCGTTCTGATCGTCGGCGCCGGTCTGGCCGGCTCCTGCCTGGCCCACGGTCTGCTGCGGCACGGCCATGACGTCCGGCTCTTCGAGCGGGATCCCGCGATCGACGCCCGCGCCCAGGGCTACCGGATCCACATCAACGGCGACGGGGACGCGGCGCTGCGCGCGTGGCTGCCCGCCGCGGTCTACGACGAGGCCGTCGCCACCTCCTGCCGGGCCGGCGGCGGCGTCACCGTGGCCGGGCCCGAGCTGCGGGACTTCGTCGGGATCGAGCTGCCTCCGGACGCCGAAGGCCTGACCGTCGACCGGCTCACGCTGCGTCGGATCATGCTGCGCGGCCTGGCCGGCGCCGTCCGGTTCGGCGCCGGCTTCTCCCGCTACGAGCCGACGGCGGACGGCGCCGTCCGGGTCCACCTGAGCGACGGCAGCACCGCCGAGGGCGATCTGCTGGTCGCCGCGGACGGGGCCAACTCCGGCATCAGGCGCCAACTGCTGCCCGACTTCGCGCTCACCGTCCACGACACCCGGCTGATCTACGGCCGCACGCCGCTGACCGACCGGGCCCGGGAGCTGACCCCGGAGCCGGCGCTCGACGGCTTCCTGGGCATCGCGGGGCCGGACGGCCGCCGGCTCGCGCTGGCCGCGCAGCGGTTCCGGCGCAGCCCGGCCGACTTCGGGTTGCCGCCGGCCGAGGACTACGTGATGTGGAGCGTGGCCGCCCCGGCCGCGGTGTACGGCCCCGCGCTCTTCGGGCTGGGCGCCGCGGAGCTGCTGGCGCTGGCGGCGGACACCCTCGCGGACTGGCACCCTTCGCTCAGCGCCCTGGTCCGGCTGGGGGACCCCCGCTATCCGGTGCCCGCACGCGTCCACTCCTGCGCCCGCCCCGAGCCGTGGCCCGCCGCCCCGGTGACCCTGGTCGGCGACGCGGCGCACCCGATGCCCCCGGTCGGGACCAGCGCGGGGGTCGCGATCCACGACGCGGGCCTGCTCGCCGCCCGGCTGGTCCCGGGCGCGCCCGTGCTCGACGCCGTCCGGGCGTACGAGCGGGACATGCTCGACCACGGCTTCGCCGCGGTCGCCGCCGCCGTCCGCAACCACGGCGGGTAGCGCGAATTCGGCGGTGCAAAACCCGGTGACACCGGTGGGCGGCGCGAGGAGACTGCACAGCGGTGGCCGGGTTCACGGTCCGGACGGTCGAGGGGTGAGAGGCAGCAGCGTGGCACTGGTCAGGAAGGGCTCGCGCCGGATCGTCGTCGACGGTGTCGAGTACCGCTGGCGGATGAGCCGGAAGCACTGGTGCTGCGACTACGAGGGCAGCACCCTGGCCTACCGGGTGGAGGACGCGGCCCGCCCCGGGACGACGCTCGTGGTGGAGACCGGCCGGCCGGCCCCGCTCGAACCGCGCCTGGTGCCGGCCGAGTTGGTCCTGCCGGCCGAGGTCGCCGCGGGCATCCGGGCCGCACGGTCGCGGGGCTGGACGCCGGACCGCCCCGGGGCGCCGTTCGAGCTGCACCTGTCCGCGGCCCGGGACGGCGCCGAAGCGGGCTGACTCCTGGCGGCCCGTCGCCCGTGCCTGAGATCATTCCTCGGCGGCGCGCTGTCGACGTGCCGGGGGGAGGAACCGTGAGGCGGGCGGACCGTGGGGACGCGGAGTTGTGGCGAAGGTGCCGGGAGATCGCGCGAGCGCTGCCGCTGCCGGAGCCGTTCGAGATGCCGGCCCTCGCCGCGAGCCTGGCCCGGACCAGGGGCAGGCCGCTCGAACTGGTGCCGCTGCCGGGGCGCAGCCGGGGGCCGTGCGGGATCCTGGCCAGCACCGACCGGGCCGACTACATCGGGTACCCCTCCGACACCAGCGTGCTGCACCAGCAGCACATCCTGCTCCACGAGGTCGGCCACCTGCTCTGCGGGCACACCGGGGCGAGCGCGCTCGGCTCCGCCGCGTCCGAGGCGCTGATGCCCCACCTGTCGGGCGAGCTGATCCGGCGGGTGCTCGGCCGCTCGGCCTACACCGACCGGCAGGAGCAGGAGGCCGAACTCATCGCCACCCTCGTGCTGCAGCGCGCTCGGCACCGGGCCGGGGCGCCGCGGCCGGGCGCCGGCGACCCCGACGACCGGGTGGCCCGGCTGGGCTCCGTGTTCGGTCCGGCCCCGAGGCACCGTGCGGCGGACCATGGGTGACCGGCTGGCCGACGCGGCCGACTACCTGGCCTGCCTGGTCACCCTCGTCGGAACGGCCGGCAAGGCCTGGTCGGACCGGGGCCGGCGGTCGGATCCGGCGCTCCGCTACGTCTACGTCTGCGGGTTGTGCATGGCCCTGGGCCTGGCGCTCTCGGCCCCGGGGACGTTCGCCGCGGCGGGCCTGCCCGGCGCCCGGTCCTGGCCCTGGCCCTGGCTCGGGGCCGGCTGCCTCCGGCTGGTCGGCGACGAGTTGGAAC
This sequence comes from Kitasatospora sp. NPDC094028, assembly GCF_049543595.1. Taxonomy (NCBI): domain Bacteria; kingdom Bacillati; phylum Actinomycetota; class Actinomycetes; order Kitasatosporales; family Streptomycetaceae; genus Kitasatospora; species Kitasatospora sp. NPDC094028. The sequence continues at coordinate 131,918 of NZ_JBMVFA010000022.1, forward strand.
TGCTCGCGGTCGGCGCCCTGGCCATGGTGGCGTACTCGATCCAGCCGCCGGACGAGGTCCGCGGCGGGGTCCGGGCCGGGATCCGCCGGCAGGCGGCCGTCATGGTCGGCGCCGTCGTGCTGACCTCCGTCGCGTACGTCGCCGCGGACCCCACCCAGGTGGGCAACCGGGTCGTCGTGCACGGCACGGGGCGGTGGCTGATGGTCGGCTACGTCGCCCTGCTGACGGCCCACCTGGTGTGGCGGCTGACCGTGTTCGGCCTGCTGGTCGGCCGCTCCGCCGCCCGGATGCCGCCGGGCGCCCTGCGCTCGGGCGTGCGGATGATGGCCTTCGGCACCGTGATCGGGCTGCTCTGGACCGCCAGCAACATCATCGACGTGGTGGACGTGCTGACCACCGGCGGCGTGATCGGCGGCGAGAGCGCCGCGTCCGCGGTGGTGGCGCTCGCCTGTGTCGTCCTGATGCTGGTGGGGGCGACCGCGCCCGCCTGGGACGGCCGGCTGGCGAACTGGTCGCGGCCGCTGCGCGCCCGGTACGCGTACCACCGGCTGGAACCGCTCTGGTCGGCGCTGCGGGCGACGGTGCCGGCGGTGGAACTGCTGCCGGACACCGCGCGGACGGGCCGGCGCGGGCGGCACGGCACGCAGTTCGCGCTGTACCGCCGGATCATCGAGATCCGTGACGGGCAGCTCGCGCTCCGGCCCTACGTGCACCCGCACGTGCCGTCGTGGGTCGCCGAGTTCACCGCGGACGGCGGTGGCGGGGCGGCGCGCGGGCGCCACCGGGCCGCCGTGACGGTGGAGGCGGCCGGCATCGCCGCCGCCCTGGAGGCGACCGCGGCCGGGCACCGCTACCCGGCCGGACCGTCGGCCGGGTACGTCGCCGCCGAGGGGCAGGTCGGCATCGACGAGGAGGCCGCCTGGCTGGTCGAGGTGGCGGACGCCTTCGCCACCTCCCCGGCGGTGGCCGGCGTCCGCCGCCGGGTGCGCGAGGAGCTGGGCCGTGGCCCCGGATGAGGCGGCGGCGGGGCGGCCCGCTGCCCGGGCCCACCCGCCGGGCCCGGGCCCCGGGGCTAGGGCCTGTCTGACAAATGATCATCTGGCTGGTTCGCGGAGCCAGAGGATCAGGGAAGCCAGGACGACTCCTGCTCGGTAGCGGTCCGCGAGCTTGTCGAACCTCGTGGCGATCGCGCGGAACTGCTTGAGGCGGGCGAAGCATCGTTCGACTACGTTGCGGTCGCGGTAGACCTCCTTGTCGAAGGCGGGCGGGCGACCGCCGAGGGATCCGCGCCGTCGCCGGTTGCCGGCCTGGTCGCGGCGTTCGGGGATCGTGGCGGCGATGCCCCGGCGCCGCAGCAGGTGGCGGATTGCCCGGCTGGAATAGGCCTTGTCGCCCAGCACCCGCAACGGCGTCGTGCGGGGGCGGCCCGGGCCCGAACGGGGGACGCGGATCCCGTCGAGGACCTGGCCGAACGCGGTTGCGTCGTTGACGTTGCCCGGGGTG
>NZ_JBMVFA010000023.1:0-132527 GCF_049543595.1 Kitasatospora sp. NPDC094028
ACGAGGGCCCCGGCGGACTGGTCTCGGCGGTACGCGCGCCGCGCTGAGCACGACGACGGCAACGACGACCGACCCCCGCGTGCGGCGGGGGCCGGCCTCCGGCACAGCGCGCCGACCGGCGGTGACAGGGTGTTGACATTGCGTCAGAAACGAGGTTCGGTGTCCCGTTGACACGGGCGGCGGCTGCCATCATGTACGCGGTCGGGTACACGAATTCGGCGGCGGCGCCGGAATCGATCGCGAGGAGCGGGCGTGGGCGCAGCCGGGACGGGCACTGTTCAGCCGGAACGGCAACCGGTGGCGATGGCGGACGAACAGGTCGGCGTGAACGGCGCGTTCGCCGCCGCGCTGACCAGGGCGGTGGGCTCGATGCCCGCCCTGTACGTGACGCTGGCGGTGGTCGGCGGCTGGATGGCGCTCGCGGCCTGGGGGCCGCTGCGGTCGGTGGACCCGTACCCGTTCGGGTTCCTGCTGTTCCTGGACAACGTGGCCCAACTGGCGCTCTGCCTGGTGATCCTGGTCGGGCAGCGGGTGCTGGGCATGGCCGCGGACCGCCGGGCGGTGCAGACCTACGAGAACGCCGAGGCGATCTTCGCCCGGGTCGCGGACCTGCAGGCGCACCTGGACCGGCACGACCGGGCGCTCGGCCGCGGGGTGAGCCTGCTGGAGACGAGTCGGCATCCGTGGATCGCGCAGCACCGGGTGCAGCCGCCGCCGCAGGCGGTCGATCAGGTCACCGGGGTGAACGGCCGGATCGCCGCCTGGCTGACCCGGCGGCTGGGCAGCATGTGGGCGTTCTACGTCGCGGTGGGCACGCAGGTGGTGTGGATCGGCACGGCCCAGCTCGGTGTGCAGAGCTTCGACCCGTACCCGTTCGCCTTCATGAGCTTCCTGTCCACGCTGGCCCAGCTGATCTTCATGATCGTGATCATGGTGGGCCAGGACGTGCTGGGCCGGGCCGGCGACCGCCGGGCCGAGCAGACGCTGCTCGACGCCGAGGCCGTGCTGCACGAGTGCGGCCGGATGAAGGCGCGGCTGGAGGCGCAGAGCATCGTGATCGAGAGCCTGGCCGACTACACCAGCGCACAGGTCACCAAGCACCTGGCGCGGGCCATCCACCAGAGCTGGCTGGCGGCGGCGGTCGAGGACGGCGAGCGGCCGGGCAGCCGGCCGGGCCTGCTGCCCTGGGAGGAACTGCCCGAGGAACTGCGGGAGGCCAACCGGCGCCAGGCCCGCCAGCTCGGCGAGCGGCTGGCCGCGGTCGGCTGCCTGATGGTGCCGACCTCGGAGCGGACCGCCACCCCCGCGCACAGCGGCTTCGAGGAGTTCAGCGCGGAGGAGGCGGAGGTGCTGGCCCGGCTGGAGCACGAGCACTGGCAGCACGAGCAGCGCCTGACGGCCTACGGGCCGGGCGCGCCGGGCGCCTCGGTGCTGCTGCCCGTCCAGCGCGACGGCCGCGAGACCGACCGCCCCTGGGAGGAGCTGTCCGCTCCGGTGCGGGCCCGGACGGTGGCGTCGGTGCGCCGGATCCCCGTGGTGCTGGCCGACGTCGGCTTCCAGGTGCTGCGGATCGGGCAGGGCGCGGACGGCGCCGGGGAGTTGGACTTCACCCCCGAGGACTGGGCGGTCCTGGGCCGGGCGCTGCTGGCCTCGGGCGTGCTGGTCGCGCTCGCCGAGGGCACCGCCGACGCCGAGGAGATCATCGCGATGGTCAAGCTGCTGCGCGAGGCGAGCATCAACCACCCCCGGCGGTTCATCCGGGAGCTCGCGGCGGCCTCGACCTTCGACACCGGGCTGCACGCGCACACCCGCTACGCCGACTACCGGGGGCCCGCGCTGGACACGATCCGCGCGGCGGGCGCGATCCTCGCCGAGCACGCACCCGACGAACTCGCCGAATTCCGCGCCTTCCTGGCGGAGATCGCCACGGTCGTCGCCGACGCCAACGAGGAGGGCGGCTTCCTCGGCCTGGGCGCCCGGGCCCGGGTGCCCAACGAACTCGCGGCGATCGCGGCCGTCCGCGTCGCGATCGGCCTCGACGCTCCCGAGCCGCCCAAGCCGCCCAAGCCGGGCAGGAGCGGCAAGTCCGCCAAACCGGACAAGCCTGCCTAGCCCGCCGAGCCGTGGGCGCCGCGACGGACGGCCTGACCGTACGGGCGGTTGGGCCGGGCGTTCAGCGCCGGCGCCACCGTCCGCCCAGGCGCGGTGGGCGGGTGAGCAGGAGCCCGGCGAGGGCCGCGGCGGCACCGACCGCTTCGGCGACGGCGCTGGCGGTCTTCTTCGGGTACCAGACCGGGTCGTACATGTTCGGCAGCGGGCCGAGCGTGCCGACGTCAACGTGGCTGTAGAGGAGTACGGCGCCGAGGGCGGAGGCCGACACCAGGAAGGCGAACGCCCACACCGCGAACCGGCGGCCGGCGAGCAGGACCAGGAGTGCCGCCAGGCAGGCCGCGGCGGCCTCGACCCGGAACAGGGTGCCCTGGGTGAGGCCCGGGCCGAAGTCGTAGTCGGGCGCGAGGTCCGCATGGACGGCGGCGTCGATGGCGAGCGCGGCGGCGGTCACCGTCCGCAGGAGCCAGCGGGTGAGCAGCCTCGGGCCGAAGGCCGTGCCGCGGTGGAGGAGGTCGAGGGCCATGGTCGGCTCCGGTGGGGGGTGGTGCCCCGCCCGCGCGGCGGGGCCCTCAGTCACCGTTACGGACGGCGGCGACGGATCGCTCAACCCACCTGGCGGGAGGCCGGCGCGCGGACCGCGGTCCAGGAGCGCTTCGGGCCGGGCGCACGGCCGAGGCCGAGGCCCGGCCGGCCCGTGGGGGTGCGGAGCGACCCGGTGTGACCCCGCACGATCCGTCGCCAACGCTCAGCTCACGACTACTCACCGTATGTCGGGGGTGGCCGCGGCCAGCGCCGGGTAGTCGGTGCAGCCCTCCTCCCCGCCCGCGTACCGCGCCGCTCACTCCGCGGCGGGGACCCGGACGCCCTCCCAGACCAGCCGGCGTTCCCGCTGCGGGTCCACCTCGGTCCGCGCGGGGTGGTCGATGATCCGGGTGTTCCGCTGCTCCACCGTGTACGCCGGCCAGGAGTCCAGCGGCCGGCCGGTGCGGGCGAAGGCCAGCCAGTGCTCCTGGACCTCGTCCTGCACGGCCCGGAAGCCCTGCCGCCCCCCGGCCAGCGTCAGCAGCCGCACCGGCGCGCTGTCGACGCCGCCGAACACCGGCAGCAGTTCGATCCCGTGGATGGCCCCCAGCCCGGCCAGGTGCAGTGCGCGCGGTGCGAAGTCGAAGCGGTAGCAGTAGGTGGCGGCCCGGCCGCTGTGGCCTTCGAGTACGGCCTGCATCGGCCGCCAGAGGACGAAGTCGGTGCTGAGCCGGAGCGCGGCCGACCGCTTCGGGTAGCCGGGGTAGACGGCGGCGATCCGGTCCGGGTCGGCGCCGCAGCGTTCCAGCGCGGCGCGCAGGACGGGCTCGGTGGTCGGCACGGTCGGGTCGAACTGGCCGAGGGTGTTCTCGTCGCGGTTGGTGCCGACGATCAGCGGCAGCGGCTGCGCGCTGCCGTCGGTGAGGGCGTCCAGCGGGGCCCGCGGCAGCAGGTCTCCGTCGATCACCGGTCCGATCGGGTAGCCGCCGGGATTGGCCCGCACGGTGTCCCGCACGGCCCGCTCGGTGGCCTGGCAGAGGTCCTTGGCGGCCGCCGCGGTCAGGGCCTGCGCCGCGGCGTCCGGGGCGGCGCCGAGGTGGCCGAGGAGCCGGCGGGCGAAGCGCCGGGCCTCCTCGGCCGTCACCGCCGCCCAGTCCGCGGCCGGGCTCTGCGCGATCGCGCGGTGGAACAGCCCGGCCGCGGCCGGGGTGGACAGCAGGGTCAGTGCCGCGTCCGCGCCGGAGGACTCGCCGAAGAGGGTGACGTTGTCCGGGTCGCCGCCGAACGCGGCGATGTTGCGGCGCACCCAGCGCAGCGCCGCCAGCTGGTCACGCAGTCCGAGGTTCGACTCCAACGGCCGTTCATCGGTGGAGAATTCACTGAAGTCGACGTAACCGAGGCCACCCAGACGATAGTTGAGCGCGACGACCACCACATCGCCGCGGGCCGCCAGCGAGTCGCCGGGGTAGCGGTTCGCGGTGTCGAAGACGTAACTGCCGCCGTGGAGGAAGACCATGACGGGCCGTGGCCGCGTCGAGTCCTCCAGCGGCGCGGTCACGTTCAGGGTCAGGCAGTCCTCGCCGGTCGGGCGCAGGCCCACCATCGGATTGCGGCGCTGGACGGCCGCGTTCCCGAACCGGGTGGCGTCGCGCACGCCCGTCCACGGCCGCACCGGCTGGGGTGCCCGGAACCTCAACTCCCCGACCGGTGCGGCCGCGTAGGGGATCGATCGCCACTGCAGCGCGCGCGGGGCCCGTCGGCCGCGGACGACGCCGTCCGCGGTCTCCACGTCAGTCGTGAACATCGTGCCTCTCTCTTCCTCCGGGGATCCTACCGAGGGCCCCGCGCTCGACGGCAACGCGTCGTCGGATCAGGCCAGTTCGGCCGGCCCGGCGCGCAGGACGCGCTGGAGCGCGTCGGCGATCTCCTCCGCGAACTCCACGGGGTACCGGTCCGTCCACACCCACACCTTGAGCCGCACGCCGCCGTCGGCGGCGTACCAGACCTCGGTCTCCAGCTCGCTCATCGTGGTCGGGGCGTCCAGGCGGACGAACTCGGAGCGGCAGTGCGGCAGCGGCAGCTCCGGATCACTCAGGTTCTCCACCAGGAGCACCGGCAGCCGGCCCAGGGCCTCCTGGCCCATCCCGGCGAGCACCGGCATGGCCGCCTCCGCGAAGGAGACGTCCTGGGCGGCGAGCGCGGCGCCGACCGCCCGGCCGGCGCCCTCCCACACGTCGCTCCCGGCGGACGCGGGGCGCAGCCGCAGGCAGAACATGTCCATCCGGGTGGACATCGACCGGCCGGGGTCGCCGGCCCAGCTGGAGAACGGCACCAGCAGGCCGAGTTCGTCCTGACCGGAGAGCCGGCGCAGGATCGAGGCGTACGCGACGGCCAGCGCCGCGAGCCTGGTCGACCCGAGCCGGCGGACGGCGGCGTCCCAGGGCTCCATCTCCCGGGCGGAGACCTGCCGGGACACCGACACCCGGGGGCCGTCGGTGGCCGTCGAGGGCCGCCGCCCCGGCAGGGCGAGCTGCGGGAGGCCGTCGAGCTCCTGCGTCCAGTAGCCGATCTGGCCGTCCAGGTCGGCGGCCGCGCGCCGCCGCCGGTAGATGTCGGCGATCTCGGCCAGCGTGTGGGCCGGCTGGGCGAACTCCGGTGCGCGGCCGAGCAGTCGGGCCCGGTAGGCGGTGGCCAGGTCGGCGGCCATCGGCTCCTGGGACGCGCCGTCGAAGGCCACGTGGTGGACGATGAGGCCGAACAGCAGCCGTCCGCTGTCGGTGCTCCGGACCGTCGCGCAGCGCCAGATCCGCCCCTCGGCGAGCGACAGCGGCCGGTAGAGCGCGGCGTGCAGCGCGGCCACCGCGTCCTGCTCGGTCCGCTCGTCCGGCAGCTGCCGGAGCTCCGGTCCGGGCAGGTCGGCGGACGGCACGGCGGTGGGGCCGGGGTCCATCAGGTACCGCGAGTGCAGCGCCTGGTGCCGGCCGTGGACGTCGAGGATCGCCCGGGACAGCGCCCCGAGGTCCGGGGTGCCGTCGAGCCACCACGCCATCGAGCACAGGTAGGCGAGGTCCGAGGCCTCCGAGCGGCCCTCCCACAGGGCCAGCGCGTAGTGCACGGGCAGCGCGACCGGACCGGCGGCCTCCTCGGTCCCGGTGCCGGTCCCGGTCCCGGTCCCGGTCCCGGTCGCGGTGCCGGGCGCCGCGGTCGACGCTCCGGGCTCGGCGCGCTCGGCGTCCAGCAGCGGCTTCAGCGCGACCGCGAGGTCGCGCACGGTCGGGGTCACGAACACCTGCGAGGCCGGGATCGCCACCCCGAACTCCGCGGCCACCTTGGCGCAGAGCCGGGCCGCGTCGAGCGAGTTGGCGCCCAGCTCGAAGATCGAGCGGTCCGGCGGGACGGCGCCGCGGTCGAGGATCCGGCCGAACACGGCCGCCAGCCGTGTCTCGACGGCGTCCAGCGCGTGCTGCGGCTCCGGCGCGGCGTCGTCCGGCCGGTCGTCCTCGGCGGCGATCCGCCGGACCGCCTGCTGGTCGACCTTGCCGCTGGCCAGCAGCGGCATCGCCGCCAGCCGGCGGATCCGGTCGGGCACGAGGTAGCCGGGCAGCCGGGCGGCCAGTTCGGCGCGCACGGCCGACTCGTCGGGCACGTCCGCACCGCGGCCGGCGTAGCACAGGCACAGGCTCCGGCCGCGTCCCTCCGGGCCCTCGACCACCGCCACCGCGGCCGCCGTGACCCCGGGGAGGCGTGCGGCGGCCCGCTCGATCTCGGCCGGCTCGATCCGGTGTCCGCGGATCTTGACCTGCCGGTCGAGGCGGCCGTCGAAGTACAGCACGTGCTCGGCCGAGTAGTGCCCGAGGTCGCCGGTGCGGTACACCCGCCGGCACCGCCCGTCGACGGTGACCTCGGGGAACTTCGTCGCCGTCAGCTCCGGGTCGCCGAGGTAGCCCGCCGCGAGCCCGGCCCCGGCGATGCACAGTTCACCGGTCTCGCCCGGGCCGCAGGGCCGGTCGCCGTCCAGCACGAGGATCCGCGTCCCGTCGAGCACCCGGCCCAGCGGGACGCCGCCGGGATCGGCGCAGTCCTCGGCCGTGACCCGGCGTGCGGTCACCACCGCGGTGGTCTCGACGGGGCCGTACATGTTGTTCAGGACGACGTCCGGGAAGCGCGCGACGAAGCGCCCCATGTGGGCGGCGGACGCGCGCTCCCCGCCGGTGATCAGCCAGCGCAGGCCCTCGAACGCGTCGAGGTCCTCGTCGACGATCATGTTGAACAGCGTGGCCGTCAGGGACGCGCCGTCGACCCCGTGTTCGGCCACCAGCCGGCGGAGCGTGGCCGGCACCAGCACCGCGTCGTCGACGAACACCGAGGTGCCGCCGTTCATCAGGACGCCCCAGCCGTCGAGGCAGAACCCGTCCCAGGTCGCCGGCGCGAGCTGCGGGACGACGCTGCCGGGGCCGTAGTCGGCGAACTCGCAGTCCGCGAAGAGGCCGACCATGCCGCGGTGGGGAACGACGGTGGCCTTGGGCGTGCCGCTCGATCCCGAGGTGAAGAACACGGCGAACGGCTCGTCGCCGCGCACCTCGGTCCGCTGCGGCGCGCGGCCCGCGGTGGCGGCGCCGTGGGTGTCCCTGGCGTCCTGCGCGTCCCGGAGGCCGGGCGGCGCCACGACCGGGACGGGCCACTCGCCCGCCTCGGCGGTCACCAGCAGCTTCGCGTCCAGGGTCGCGATCAGCGTGGCGAGCCGCTCGCGCGGCCACCGGGCGTCGAGGGCGGAGTAGGCGGCGCCGCGTTCGAGCACCGCCAGCAGCGCGGCGACGAGCTCCGGACCGCGGTCCACGAGCACCGGCACCAGATCGCCCCGCCCGATGCCGTGCCCGGCGAGCTCGGCGGCGTAGTCGTCGGCGAGCGCCTGCAGTTCGCGGTACGTCACCCGCCGCTCGCCGGACACGATCGCCACGGCGGAGGGCCATTCCTCCGCGCACCACCGGACCAGCCCGTGCACGGTCTCGATGCCGTGCCGCTCCCCGGTGGTCTTCCCCGTGCGACTGCCATGTTCCATCGGAACCACGATGTCCCCCCGTGATTGTGGAATGTCGGTCTGCTGTTTTTCCGCGTGTTTTCCGTGCGGAGATCACCGCGCGGCCGTCCCGGCTCCGCCGTGCCCGAGCGGTCAGGAGGGCTCCCCCCACAGCCCTCCTGACCCGCCGTCATGCGCGAACCGGTCGTCATCTCCCCACGACGACGGCCCCGGCCTTCCGGCGCATGCCCCCCACGGCTGGACGCTACCCTTACGGTGTAAGTGTCGTCAACGCGAAGGAATCTCGTCCCGTGACACGCATGCGGTTGACCCGCGACCGGGTGCTGACGGCCGCGATCGGGCTTGCCGACCGGTCGGGCCTCGACGCGCTGACGATGCGCAAGCTCGCCGCCGAGCTCGACGTGGAGGCGATGTCGCTCTACCACCACGTCAGGAACAAGGAGGACCTGTTCGACGGCGTCGCCGATCTGGTGATGGCCGAGATGGTCGCGCCCGCCGCCGGGGGCGAGTGGCGCGCCGAGATGCACCGCCGGGCCGCCTCCGTGCACGACGTGCTGCGGCGCCACCGGTGGGCGGTCGGCCTGATCGCCTCCCGGCAGACCCCGGGCCCGGCGCACCTGGCGCACTACGACGCCACCATCGGCTGCCTGCACGCCGCCGGATTCCCCTACCCGCTGGCCGGCCACGCCTGCTCCGTGATCGACAGCCACATCTTCGGATTCACCATCCGCAGAAGGGACCTGGCGTTCGACCCGGACAAGCTGGCCGAGTGGGCGCAGCACAACCTGCCGCAGATCCCCGCCGACCGGTACCCGCACGTCCACGCCATCACCGAGCGGATCGTCGCGGACGAGTACCGGGACGTCAGCTTCGAGTTCGGCCTGGAGCTGATCCTCGACGGCCTGGAGAAGCTCCTCGCCCCCATGGACCGCGGGTGACCACGCCCCCGCCGGCCCGCTGAACACCCGGACCCGCCCCCGGTCGGGCGCTGCCGCCCGGCCGGCGGCGGCGTCAGGGCGCCGGGGGCCGCGGGGCCTTGAGCATCACGGGCGCCGTGGCTCGGGACGCTGCTGAGCGCGACCGCACAGGATCCGCCACAACCAGACAGAATCGAACAGCCCCAGAGTGTCGGAGATTCTCCCGAATCCACGTCAAGTACCCTGACGGACACTCCGAAGGATGCGTGCGATTCTGTTCAGAATTGTTGACTCACGCTCAACTCACCCCCATATTGGCCATGTTCACGCACAGGCTCGTTCCCCGCCCTCGGCCCCTCGGAGGCCGGCCCCCCTCTCAACCGGAGCTCCCCGTGCGCCTCTCCCCCGCCCGCCCGCTGTCCGCCGCCGCCCTCGGCCTCGCCACCGCGCTCGCCCTGACCGCCTGTTCCACCGGCCAGGAGTCCACCTCCGGGGCCGCCCCGGTCGCCCCGGTGAGCGGGAAGATCTCGATCACCTACCTGCAGAAGCAGGGCGACCAGGAGTACTTCGTCGGCGAGGCGGCCGGCGCCAGGGCCAGGGCCGCCGAACTCGGCGTCGACCTCAGGGTGGTGAACCTCGGCAACGACGCCAACCGGACGGTGAGCGAGGTCCAGTCCGCCATCGCCCAGAAGAGCAACGGCCTGATCGTCGTCGTCCCGGATCCCGCCGTCGGCCCGCAGGTCGTCCGGATGGCCAGGGACGCCAAAACCGCCCTGCTCACCTCGGACGACCAGGTCTGTGCCACCGGGCCCGACCCGGCGAAGTGCGCCGCGTCCGACCTGGTGCCGCGCGTCGGCTTCTCCGGCACCCAGATGGGCGGCGAGGTCGGCAAACGCGCCGCCGAGGAGTTCACGAAGGCCGGCTGGAGCCCGGCCGACACCCGGACCGTCTCGGCCTGGAAGCAGGACGTCACCGTCTGCGGGGACCGGGTCAAGGCCGCCAAGGAGGCGTTCGGCGCGGCGGTGAGCGGCGTGCAGAACATCGACGTGGCCACCGACAACACCCCGACCGGTGCGCAGGACAAGGTCGCGGCGACCGTCACCGCCAACCCGGGCGTCAAGCACTGGGTGGTGTGGGGCTGCAACGACGAGAACGTCCAGGGCGGCGTCACCGCACTGCAGAACGCCGGGGTCGCGCCCGCCGACATCGACGGCGTCGGCCTCGGCGCCTACCTGGCCTGCAAGGACTGGGGCAGCGGCAAGCCCTCCGGTATGAGGGCCGCGCTCTTCATCAACGGCAAGGACGTGGGCGCGCTCGCCGTCCAGACCGTCTACGACCGCCTGAAGAACGGCAAGGAGATGCCCGCCGAGGCGTTCGCCCCCACCAGGATGGTGGACGCCGCGAGCTGGCAGTCCGCCGGCGGGGCCTGCAGCTGACCGACCGTCCCCCGTTCCGTCAGTGAGGCCACCGCGATGACCGCCCCCGACCGCTCCCCCGACCCCAGCCGCGACCCCAGCCGCGACCCCGACCCCGACCTCACTCTCGCCCTCGCCCCCACCCCGCCGGCCGGCCTGGCCGCCGAGGGAGTCAGCAAACGCTTCGGCGGTGTCCGGGCGCTGGACGACGTAACCCTGCACTTCCCGCCCGGGCAGGTCACCGCGCTGATGGGCGAGAACGGCGCCGGAAAGTCCACCCTGCTGCGGATCCTGACGGGCGATCACACCCCGACCGCCGGTGTCGTCACGCTCGACGGCGCCCCGCTCGCGCTATCCTCCCCGATCGACGCCCGCCGGGCCGGCATCCGGATCATCCCGCAGGAACCGGAGATCATCCCGCACGTCTCCGTCGCCGAGAACGTGTACGCCGGCTCGCTGCCGCGCCGGGCCGGCCGGCGCCTCGACCGCGCCGAACTGCGGCGCCGCACGGCCGCCGACCTGGCCCGCACCGGCTTCGCCGACGTCCTCGACCCCGACCGGCTCGGCTCGGAACTCACCGCCGCGCAGCGCCAGTTGGTGGAAATCCTGCGCGCGCTCACCGGCCGGGTGCCGCCGCGCGCGATCGCCTTCGACGAGCCCACCTCCTCCCTGTCCGACCACGAAGCGGAGGCGCTGTTCGCACTGATCGGCCGGCTGCGGGCGGAGGGCGTCGCCGTCGTCTACGTCTCGCACCGGATGAGGGAGGTCTTCCGGCTCGCCGACCGGATCGCCGTCCTGCGCGACGGCGCGGTGGCGGGCGTCGTCGAGGCGGCCGAGGCCGACGAGGCCGGGATCGTCCGGCTGATGGTCGGCCGCGACCTGTCCGCCCTGTTCACCCGGGAGCGGGTCGCCACCGACCGCCCGGTCCTCGACGTACGGGACCTCACCACCGACGCCGTCCACGGCGTCAGCCTGCGCGTCCACGCCGGCGAGGTGGTCGCCCTCGCCGGGCTGATCGGCGCCGGACGCTCCGAGCTCGCCCTCGCCCTGGCCGGCGACGCGCCCGTCCGCTCCGGCACGGTCACCCTGAACGGCGAACCGCTGCGCCTGCGCGGCCCGCGCGACGCGATCGACGCCGGCATCGGTCTCGCCCCCGAGGAGCGCAAGGCGCAGGCCCTGCTCCTGCACCGGACCGTCCGCGACAACATCGCCCTGGTCAGCTACCCGTCGCTGCGCCGGCGGCGCTTCGTCCGGCGGACGCAGGAGCGCCGGCTCGCCGAGGACTACGCCGAGCGTCTGCGGGTCCGGGCGCCCTCCGTCGAGGCCGAGGTCCGCACCCTGTCCGGCGGCAACCAGCAGAAGGTGGTGCTCGCCCGCTGGCTGGCCCGCCGCCCGCGGCTGCTCATCCTCGACGAGCCCACCCGCGGCGTCGACATCGGCGCCAAGGCCGAGATCTACCGGATCATCGCCGACCTGGCCCGCGAGGGCGTCGCCGTCCTGGTGATCTCCTCCGAACTGCCCGAGGTGCTCGGTCTCGCCGACCGGATCGTCGTCATGCAGGACGGCCGGATCACCGGCGAACTCGACCGCGCCGAGGCCTCCGAGGAGGCCATCCTCGCCCTCGCGATGGCCGACGACCTCGCCGCCGCCCCCGGCTCGGACCCCAACTCCCCCACCGGAGCCGCCCGATGACCACCAGCGCCACCCCTGACACCCGGCCCGGGCGAGCCCGGCCGACGCGCCGCGCCCTCACCCTGCTCGCCTCCTTCGGCGGGCAGAACCTCAGCCTGCTGGGCGCGCTGACCGCCGTCCTCGTCCTCTTCGGCTGGCTCAACGACAACTTCCTGAGCTGGGGCAACGTCCAGGTCATCGCCGAGGCCGTCACCATCGCCGGGCTGCTCGCCGTCGTCCAGACCGTGGTCATCGTCTGCGGCGGCCTGGACATCTCGGTCGGCTCCCAGGCCGGCCTCGCCTCCGTGGTCAGCGCGATGGTCTTCACCTCCGCCGGATCGAGCGCCCCGCTCGCCATCGGCGCGGCCCTGCTCCTCGGCGCGGGCGTCGGCCTGCTCAACGGGGTCGTCATCGTCCACGGCCGGGTCAACCCGACGATCGCCACGCTGGCCGGGCTCGCCGCGTACAAGGGCGTGGCCCAGCTCGTCTCGGGCGGCCGCGCGCAGGGCTACGTCCTCGGCGACCCCGTGTTCGTCTTCCTCAGCCGCGGGAAGGTCGCCGGGCTGCCCACCATGGTGTGGCTGCTGATCCTGGTCGCCGCGGCCGTCCACGTCCTGCTCACCTACACCGACATCGGCCGGAACGTCTACGCGATCGGCGGCAATCCGACCGCCGCCCGGCTGGCCGGCATCGACCTCAACAAGTACCTCGTCTCGGCCTACGTGCTGACCGGTACCGTCGCCGCCCTCGCCGGCGTCCTGCTCACCGCCCGCACCGGGTCCGGCCAGCCGGTCTCCGGCAGCGAGGGCCTGGAGCTGCAGTCGATCACCGCCGCCGCGCTCGGCGGCTGCGCCCTCAAGGGCGGCAAGGGCGGGGTCGGCGGCACCCTGCTGGCCGTGGCGCTGCTCGGCGCGCTGCAGAACGGGCTCACCGTCGAGGGCATCAACTCCTTCTGGCAGAACGTCGCCCAGGGCTCGCTGCTGGTCGCCGCGGTCGTCGCCCAGCAGCGCCGCAACCGCGACCGCGCCGTCGGCCTGCCCGCCTGAGGCCGGCGGGCAGGAGCCCCGCGGGTCGGCCGGTCACGCCGCCGGGGTGCCGTCCGCGCGCTGCGCCCCGGCGGGTTCGACGGCGGTCCTCGGCACCGGGGCGCGGTGGAACAGGCTCATCGCGCCGCCCACCACGAGGGTGAGGACCACGCCGATCGGCACCAGCCACTGGGCCGCGATCGCGGACGGCACGGTGTGGCCGGCCACCACGGCGTCGATCTTCACGCCGCGGACGAGGTAGGTCATCACCGCGATCGTCACCACGAAGGCCACGATCGAGTCGGCCTCGTTGGCCCGCCCGACCAGGCGGCCGAGGAGGAAGGCGCCGAGCAGCGCGCCGTAGGTGTAGCCGGCGATGGTGAGGCCGGTGAGGTAGACGTTGCCGGTGCTGCTGCTGAAGGCGCAGGCGAAGACCGCCATCAGCACGGCCCACACCAGCGTCATCACCCGGGCCAGTTCGAGCTGCGCCGCGTCGGAGGGCTTGCGGCGGAGGCAGCCGGTGAGGACGTCGGCGACGGTGGAGTTGGACATCGAGTTCAGCGCCGAGGACAGCGAGCCCATGGCCGCGCCCAGAATGCCGGCCACCAGCAGGCCGGAGACGCCGACCGGCAGGCCGTGCAGGATGAACTGCGGGTACAGGTTGTCCGAGCTCTTCAGGCCCAGGTCGGTGAAGCTCCGGTGGCCGTTGCGGACCCACAGCAGCGCGCCGACCAGGGAGAAGGCGGCGAACTGGACGGCGACGAAGACGCCGGAGCCGATCATGGCCCGGCGGCTGTCGCTCAGCGTCCTGGTGGCCAGGATGCGCTGGACGATCAGCTGGTCGGAGCCGTGGCTGGCCATCGCGAAGATCGCACCGCCGATGATCGCGGTCGGCAGGGCGAACGGGCTGGTGAGGATGTGGGCGGGGCCGAAGTCGGTGTCGAACAGCGTGAAGCGGCCGCCGTCGAGGGCCTCGCCGAAGCCGTGGCCGCCGACGTGGCCGGAGAGCACCGCGATGGCGAGCAGCGCACCGCCGAGGTACAGGAGCATCTGGACGGCGTCCGTCCAGATGACCGCCTTGATGCCGCCCACGTAGGTGTAGGCCACGGTGGCCACGGTCAGCACGACGATGACGACCTTGAAGTCGGTGTGCACGCCGAGCTCGTCCAGCAGCAGCTTGATCGGGATCGCGGAGGCGAAGAGGCGCACGCCCTCCGCGAGCAGCCGGGTGAGGACGAAGGCCGCCGAGGCGAGGCCCTGCAGCTTGGGGCCGAAGCGGTCGCCGAGGTACTGGTAGGCGCTGACGAAGCCGCCGCGCTTGTAGAGCGGGATGAGGACGGTCGCGACGGCGACGCGGCCGACGATGTAGCCGAGCGCCAGCTCGACGTTGCCGAAACCGGCTCCGGCGTAGGCGCCACCGGGGACGCTGATCACCGTCAGCACGCTGGTCTCGGTCGCCACGACGGAGAAGCAGACGGTCCACCAGGGCAGCCGTCCCTCGCCGACGAAGTACTCCTCGGCCGTCCGCTGCCGTCCGGACAGGCGCAGTCCGAGCCAGGCGATCGCGACCAGATAGCCGATGATCACCGCGAGGTCCAGATGACGCACGGGCTCACTCCTTCCTGGGCCGCCGGTGGGCGGCACCGCGGGACGGGCGCGGCCGGGCCGAACCGCGGGGCGCCGCTCGGACTCCTGCCCGCCCCGCGTCGGACGTACCCCCGAGCCCCCGGAGCGAGGGCGCGGCCGGCTCCCCTGGCGCCCGTAGGATCCCTGCGGAGTAGGCTGACCAGGTCAAATGATCTTCAGGAGAGCCCATGCCCGCCGCCCGGCCCCGCGTCCTGCTCGTCACCGACCTCGCCTACCAGGCCCGAGGCCGCCGCTACTGCGACGAGGACATCCGGCTCTCCGCCCGGCTGCGCGAGGACTTCGACGTCGCCCTGTGCCACCCGCTCGACGCCGCCGCGCTGATGGACGGCTTCGACGTGGTCCTGGTCCGCAACAGCGGCCCGGTGCTCGACTACCGCGCCGGGTACGAGGACTTCCGCCGCCGCGCGCTCGAACGCGGCACCCGGGTGTACACCCAGCTGACCGGGCGCGCCGACATGGCCGGCAAGCAGTACCTGCTGGACCTGAGCGCCGCCGGGTACCCCGTCATCCCGACCGTCGACCGGGCCGAGGACCTCGCGCGCCTGCCCGTCGTCCCCGCGTACGTCGTCAAGCCGAAGCTCGGCGCCGACTCGATCGGCCTGCGGATCGTCCCGCGCGACGAGCTCGGCGCCGTGGCCCACGACGGCGTGCTGGTCCAGCCGCTGATCCCCTTCGCTTACGAGGTCTCGTTCTACTTCGTCGACGACGCCTTCCAGTACGCCCTGTACGCCCCCGACCCCGAGCAGCGCTGGCGCCTCGAACCGTACGAACCGACCGCCGCCGACCTCGACTTCGCCCGGCGCTTCATCGCGTGGAACACCGTCGAGCACGGCATCCAGCGCGTCGACGCCTGCCGCACCCCCGAGGGCGAACTCCTCCTCGTCGAGCTGGAGGACCTCAACCCGTACCTCTCCCTCGACCTCGTCGACGAGGCCACGCAGGAACGGTTCCTCGCCGCCCTCAAGGCCTCCCTGCACGCCCTCGCTACCGGCTCCTGACCCCCCGGGCGGCCTCGGTCAGCACCGCGCCCAGCGGCAGGCCGACCCGGGCCTCGGCCAGCTCGTCCGCGCGGGTCGCGCCCTGGTTGACGATCACCACGGGCGTGCCCGCGCGGGCGGCGCGGCGCACGAAGCGCAGGCCCGACATGACCGTGAGCGAGGAGCCGAGGACCACCAACGCCTGGGCGGCGTCGACGAGTTCGAAGCAGCGCTGGACCCTGGGCCGGGGCACGCTCTCGCCGAAGAAGACCACGTCCGGCTTCAGGACGCCCCCGCAGGCCGCACAGGCCGCGACCCGGAAGCCGTCCACCAGCTCCGGCGGCAGCTCGGCGTCGCCGTCCGGGTTGAGCCGGGCCGACCCCGCCCGGAACCCGGCGTTCAGCGCGTCCAGCCGGCCGTCCAGCTCGGCGCGCGAGGTGGTGCGCCGGCAGGCCAGGCACACCACCCGGCGCAGCGCGCCGTGCAGCTCGACGGCCGTACGGGTGCCGGCCGCGCGGTGCAGGCCGTCCACGTTCTGGGTGATCACCGCCGCCACGTGGCCCGAGCGGCGCAGCTGCTCCACGGCGTGGTGCCCGGCGTTCGGCTCGGCCCGCGCGATGGTGCGCCAGCCGGCGTGGCTGCGCGCCCAGTACCGGCGGCGGGCCGCCTCGCTGCCGGTGAACTCCTGGTAGGTCATCGGCGTGCCGCGCCGGCGGCTGCCGGTCTCGCCCCGGTAGTCGGGGATGCCCGACTCGGTCGACAGCCCCGCGCCGCTGAGCACCACGACGCCCCGCCCGGCCAGCAGCCGCACCAGCGCCTCCAGGCCGGCCGCGTCGTCCGCCGAAGCGCGGGGGTTCGTCGCGGGCACGCCCATGCCGTTCAGCCTAGGACGCGGCGTGGGGTGAGCGCGAGCGCTCGTCAGCCCGTGACCTCGACCGTCACGTCGTAGGTCCGCTGCTCCGGCCCGCAGGCCAGGGCCTCGCCGCAGGTGGTGCGGGTGGCGGTGAGGTGGGCGGTGCCGGGCGTGCGGGCGGTGAAGGTGGTGGCGACGGTGCCGCAGCCGCCGCCGGGGCGGCAGGAGGGGGACGGCGAGGTGGCCGGGCCGGCGGCCGGGGCGAGGACGTCGGTGGCGGAGCTGGTGGCGCCGGACCAGTAGGTGCTGTGCAGCTCGACGGTGACCGTCGCGCCCGCGGCGACCTTCAGGGTGGTGCGGTCGGCGTGCTCGTCGGCGGTGACGGCGGCCGGCGTGGTCGCGGGGGCCGGCGCGGAGCCGGGGGCGGCCGTCGACGTACCGGTCGAGCCGCAGCCGGTCAGGGCCAGCGCCAGGCCCAGCAGGACGGAGGCGCAGGTCAGGGCGGGGGCGACGGGTCTTCTCAGGTTCACAGTGGTTCCCTAGTGCCGAGGTGTGAGCGGTGTCGATTCGACGCACCGGAGTCCGGTTCGGATCCCCCCCCCCCGGATGAGAAAACCGGATGAGAAAAAGGTGCACCGGGGCGGGCACGAGGCCCACCCCGGTGACTCAGGCGATGACGGTCGTCAGGAGACGGTCACGTCGTCGTAGTAGGTGTAGGTCGGGTCACCCGGGTAGTTGTCGTCGTGGTTGCTCAGGGTGAGCGTGTACGAGTGGCCCGGGGTGACGGTCGCGCTCTGGTTGGTCCAGGTCGCGCTGGCGGCGCAGGTCTTGGCGAGGACCGTGGTGGTCGTGCCGGTGGTGTTGTCCTTCAGCGTGGCGGTGGCCCAGTCGTAGGTGACGGTGTCCGGGCAGGTGTTGCTGTACCAGAAGGACACCTTGCTGGAGCCGGCCGGCGCGGTGAAGGTCTGGGCGAGCGAGGAGTCACCGGTCGGGTTGGTGGAACCGACCATGGCGCCGTAGCTGCCGCTGTGCGCGGCGGCGGAGGTGGCGGAGGTGGAGCCCGCGGCCGTCCAGCCGGTGGTGTTGCCGTTCTCGAAGCCGCCGTTGGTGACGGCGTTGCCGCCGCCCGAGGTGGAGGACTCGGTCCAGGTGAAGCTGGTGCTGCCGGCGGCGCCGGTGGTGTCGGTCGCGGTGACCGTCACGCTGGAGGTGGCGGCGGCGGTCGGCGTGCCGGAGATCAGGCCGGTCGAGGAGTTGATCGACAGGCCGGCGGGCAGGCCGGTGGCCGAGTAGGTCAGGGTCTGGCCGGAGGCCGAGTCGCTGGCGCTGATCTGCAGGCTCGCCGCGGTGCCGACCGTGCCGGTCTGGTTGCCCGGGTTGGTGACGGTCACGGTGTTGCCGTGGGTCAGGATGGTGTGCGAGATCGCGCAGGAGTTGGTGTCGTTCGACCAGCTGGCCTGCTCGGCGTAGGAGCCGAAGGAGCCGAACGAGATGTTCGCGGCGCCGCCGGTGCTGCCGGGCTTGATCCAGGCGCACTCGTCGGAGTTCTCCTGGCCGTTGTACGAGCTGCCGGTGACGTGGTTGGTCCAGCCGCCGGCCGGGTTCTGGTCGGACATCATCTCGTGCCACTCGTGGCCGAGGGTCATCGTCCAACCGTCCAGGGTGCCGGGCGAGTTGACGAAGCCGACGCCGCAGTTGGAGCCCTGGTCGATGTTGTACGGCTGGTTCGAGAACGCGATGTCGCCGTACGGCGAGCTGGCCGCGCCACCGGTGAGGGTGGTGTCGCCGTTCCAGTCGTGCCAGGCGCAGTACCCGGTGGTGGGGTTCTGGTAGTCGTCCGGGTTGGTGCCGTGCGGCGACAGGATGATGTAGTACGCGTCGCGGTTGGCGGCGGCCGTGGTGTTGCCGAAGTGGCCGGCGGCCTTGACGGCCTCCTGCGCCAGCTGGTTGCCGGAGGCCTGGGAGGGCGAGGCGGCCGCGTTGTCGTACCAGACGCCGGACAGCACGCCGCCGCTCTGGTACGGGATGAAGTTGGCGTTGGACGGGCAGCTGACGGCGCCGGAGGCGACGTTCGGGCCGTCGCACCACTGGGTCAGGTCGGCCGACCAGGTCTCGCCGTTGGTGCCGATGCCCTTGAACATCTGCTGGGTGGCACCGGCGGCGCCGGCCGAGTCGCCGGAGAACTTGGCGTTGCCGTTGGCGTCGGTGGTCTGGGTACCCCACTGGGTGCCGTAGAAGACCAGGTAGACCTTGGAGTGGCCGCTCTGCACGCCGATGCCGTCGACGCCGCCGCCGTAGGACAGCGTCTGCTGGCCGGTGGCCGCCGCCTGGTTGTGGGCGGCGAGCCACTGCTTGTAGTTCTCGTGCTGCTGCTTGCCCGGCACCGCGCCGTGGCGGTACGGGTGCCCGGCCTGCGGGTTCCAGGGGTTGAACTCGTTGGCCGTGCTGGCACTCGGGGTGCCGGGGATGTCCTGCGCGGCGGCAGGCCCGGCCGCGCCGGCGAGGCCGGCGGCGGCGAGCGCCAGGGACGCCATTCCGGTGAGCGTCGCGTACTTCGCACGCCGCAGTCTGCGGGAGTGACCCATGGTGAGGGTGCCTCTCTCGTATCCGATCGCCCGGGCGGCTGGGGGCCGGCGGACGATCCCTTTGTGGGGAAGGGCAGGCGGCGAATTCCGCCGGGCCGTCAATCCGGTCGTCGAGCCCGCACACCCGGAATTGACCACCCGTCGGTGGGGGCCGCCTGCTGGGCATGAAGGAAAGCAGAGCTGATGAACACCGGTCAACGGAAAAGGGTAAGGACTCATTAAGAACGGCATCCGGGCAGGTGAGGCACCGTGAAGTTCGCCTTGGACGTCCAAGTTGACGCGCGTAACCATTCACTGAATGCCAATGGATGATTGTCTTCGCATTCCTCCGGCCGGCGTTTCCGCAAACGCCCGATGAAACACCTGACAACGAACCGCAGCCGTCCGCGTCGGACCGTGATGGGCTATCTCACCGAGTTCGTCGGGCAGTTGCTCGCCGGCACCGGGAACCTCACGGTGGCCGTGAAGCTCTCCGCGGGGCGACGACGGAGTCGGGGTCCCGATCAGCCGCGGCCGAGGACGCGGTCGACGCTGATCTCGATGACCACCCGGTCCGGGTTCTCCCGGGGCGTGCGGTAGCGCTGCTCGTAGCGGCGCTCGGCGTCGGCGACCTGCTCGGGCTCGGCGCGGACCACCGCGACGCCCTCCAGGGTGGCCCAGCGCGCCCGGTCCACCTGGCAGACCGCCACCCGCAGGCCCTGCGCCCCGGCCAGGGCCACGTTGCGCGCCTTGCGGCTGGTGCGGCTGGTGATGACCCGGGCCGTGGCGGTCTCCGGGTCGAAGGTGACACCGACCGGCACCACGTGCGGCGAGCCGTCCGGGCGGGTGGTGGTCAGGGTGGAGATGTGCCGCTCGCGCCAGAAGGCGAGCATGGCGTCGTCGAGGTCGTGCGGGTCATGGGCCATGATCGGGATGCTACGGCCCCCGGGAGGTCACCGGACTCCCGGGGGCCGTGGTCGCGCCGATGCGGCGTCAGTGCCCGCGGGCGATCCACTCCGGCAGGGCCGGGGCCTCGGCGCCGATGGTGGTCGGGTCGCCGTGGCCGGTGCGCACCACCGTGTCGGCCGGGAGCGACAGCAGCCGCTCGCGGATCGACTCGATGATGGTCGGGAAGTGCGAGAAGGAGCGGCCGGTCGCGCCGGGCCCGCCGTGGAACAGGGTGTCGCCGGTGAAGACGGTGCCCAGGTCGGGCGCGTGGAGGCAGACCGCGCCGGGGGCGTGGCCCGGGGTGTGCAGCACGGTCAGCTCCGTGCCGGCGACCTCGATCCGCTGCCCGTCCGCGAGTTCGCCGTCCGGGAGCCGCTCGGGGTGGGTGAGCTTCCACAGCGGCAGGTCGTCCGGGTGCAGCAGGATCGGCGCGCCGGTGCGGGCGGCGAGGGCCGGGGCGGCGTCGATGTGGTCGTTGTGGGCGTGGGTGGAGACGATCGCGAGCAGCCGGCGGCCGCCGAGCGCGGCCTCGATGGCGTCGGCGTCGTGCGCGGCGTCGATCACCACCGCCTCGGTGTCGTCGCCGACGATCCAGACGTTGTTCTCCACCTCCCAGCTGCCGCCGTCGAGTTCGAAGGTCCCGGCGGTCACCAGCCGGTCGATCCGCGCGGCCATCAGAGGACCACCACCGAGCGGAGCACGTCGCCGTGGTGCATGCGCTCGAACGCCTGCTCCACGCCGTCGAGTTCGATGGTCTCGGTGACGAACGCGGCGAGGTCCAGGCGGCCCTGGAGGTGGAGGTCGATGAGCATCGGGAAGTCCCGCGAGGGCAGGCAGTCGCCGTACCAGGAGGACTTGAGCGCGCCGCCGCGGCCGAACACGTCGAGCAGCGGGAGCTCCAGGGTCATCTCCGGGGTCGGCACGCCGACCAGGACGACGGTGCCGGCCAGGTCGCGGGCGTAGAAGGCCTGCTGGTAGGTCTCGGGCCGGCCGACCGCCTCGACCACCACGTCCGCGCCGTTGCCGTCGGTCAGCGCGCGGATCGCCTCGACCGGGTCGGTGGTACGGGAGTTGACGGTGTGGGTGGCGCCGAGCCGGACCGCCGTCTCCAGCTTGCGGTCGTCGATGTCCACCGCGATGATCTTCGACGCGCCGGCCAGCCGGGAGCCCATCACGGCCGCGCCGCCGACGCCGCCGCAGCCGATCACGGCGACGGTGTCGCCGCGGCCGACGTTGCCGGTGTTGATCGCGGCGCCGAGGCCCGCCATCACGCCGCAGCCCAGCAGGCCGGCCACGGCCGGCTCGGCGGCCCCGTCGACCTTGGTGCACTGCCCGGCCGCGACCAGGGTCTTCTCGGCGAACGCGCCGATGCCCAGCGCCGGGGACAGCTCGGTGCCGTCCAGCAGCGTCATCTTCTGCTCGGCGTTGTGGGTGGCGAAGCAGTACTGCGGGCGACCGCGCTTGCAGGCGCGGCACTGGCCGCACACCGCGCGCCAGTTGAGGATCACGAAGTCGCCGGGCTCGACCTCGGTCACGCCCTCGCCGACCGCCTCCACGATGCCCGCGGCCTCGTGGCCGAGCAGGAAGGGGAACTCGTCGTTGATGCCGCCCTCGCGGTAGTGGAGGTCGGTGTGGCAGACGCCGCAAGCCTGAATCCGGACCACCGCCTCCCCCGGGCCGGGGTCCGGCACGACGATCGTGGTCACCTCCACGGGCGCGCCCTTGGCACGCGCGATGACTGCCTTGACCTGCTGGGGCATCCGATCCCACCTCCGTCCGCCGGTGCGGCTCCGCACCGGCCCGTCCTGCCGCGTTCGGGGGCGGCGCCGCGGCGCGTGCCGCGGAACCACCGACCACGAAGCGTAGCGCCCGGCTCCGCGCACGCCGCCGGGGCGACGGCGGTGATCCGGCCCACCGCACATGCCAGTGGCATGCGCCGCCGGTCACGGGGCGTCCGGTCCACGCCCGACCGGCCGCCCGCCGGCGCACCCCGGCGACGGCGGCGCACGGGCGGAGCCGAGCGCCCGTCACCGCTCCCGGACCACCCCGGACCACCCGCCGCCCTAGCCGGAACCGCCGCGTAAACCACCGCCGTTGGCTGGAACTGCCGCAGACGGGCGGCCCGCCGCCCACGTACGGTCGTCGTAGCGGAAGCGGTTCACCCGACCACGCTCAGCGCACCCGCCCCACCTGACGGCGCGCCATCGCGCGCCACCCGCGTCGGGGGACCACCGGGGACGCTCCGGGCACGTACCGACCGTACCCGCCCGCACGTTTCGCGCCACCACCCCGACGAACCACCCCTGCCCCGGCACTCACGCACCGACGCCCTGACGCACCCGCACCCCGACGCGCGCCACGCACCGCGCGCCCCGGCCCGCAGCGCCGCCCGTCCCCCGCACCATCCCGGTTCCCCCCGAGGGCCGCCCCCGCGGCCCACCGCCCTGGAGTCTGGAGTACGGATGTCCGCCGAGAACAGTGCGACCGGTGCCGGCCCCGGCACCGCCCCGCTCACCCCGCTGCACTGCCTGCGCGGCCTGGAGCCCGGCCCGCCCCGGCTCGCCGCGCTGATGACCGGTACCCCCGTCTGGCTGGTCAGCCGGCACGCCGACGTCCGGCAGGTGCTGACCGACCCCCGCCTCAACCGCGCCGCGCTGCACGCCCCGGGCGCGCCGCCGCTCAAGCTGACCCCGAACATCCTGGACGACCCGGAGAGCCTGCTGAACATCGACGGCGCCGAGCACCAGCGGCTGCGCCGCACCGTGCAGCGGGCGTTCACCCCCCGGGCCATCGCCCGCTGGCGGCCCTGGGTGGCCTCGGTGGTCGAGTCCCTGATCGACGAGCTGATCGACCGCGGCTCCCCGGCCGACATCGTCGCCGGCTACACCCGCCCGCTGCCGGTCGCCGTGATCAGCCGGCTGATGGGCCTGGACCACCTGGACGGCAAGAAGCTCGCGCACTGGAGCGACCACGCGTTCTCCACCACGGCCTTCACCGCCGAGGAGATCCGCACCGCGCTGCGGGACTTCACCGCGTTCGGCACCGAGGTGATCGCCGAACGCCGGGCCGCCCCCGGCGAGGACCTGGTCAGCAGCCTGCTCGCGGCCGCCGCCGAGGACGGCACGATCACCGAGCCGCAGCTGGTCGCGCTGGTCATCGGCCTGGTCGTGGCCGGCCACGAGACCACCATGACCAGCCTCGGCAACGCCCTGGTCTACCTGCTGGAGGACGGCCGGGACGCCTGGCGCCGGCTCGCCTCCGACGAGGCCAGCGCGGCCGCCGCGACCGAGCAGCTGCTGCGCGCCGTCCCGCTCGGCGACGCCGCGGACCACAACCCCGGGCTGCTGCGCCGCGCCGTCGAGGACGTGGAGATCGGCGGGGTGGCGATCCCGTCCGGCAGCGTGGTGGCCGCCGTCACCAACGCCGCCAACCACGACCCGGAGGTCTTCACCGGCGACCTCGTCACCGAGCTGTTCTCCCCGCCGACCGCCCCGCTGCTGACCTTCGGCGCCGGGCCGCACCACTGCCTGGGCGCCTGGCTGGCCCGGATGGAGCTGGAGCTCGCCCTGCACCGGCTGGCCCGCCGGCTGCCCGCGCTGCGACTGGACGAACCGGTCGCGGGCATCGACTGGCGGCGCGGCCTGGTGACGCGCAGCCCCAACTCCCTCCGGGTCGCCTGGTGACGGCCGTGCCGCGCCGCGCCGGCGCCCGGGCGGAGGAGCGGACGGCGACGGACCCCGGGACGGACCCCGGCGAGGCCGTGGTCGTCCGGGTCGACCGGGACCGCTGCATCGGCTCCGGGATGTGTGCGATCGGCGCGCCCGCCGCGCTGGCCCTCGGGCCGGACGGGCTGGCCCGGCCGCTGGCCGGATACGCGGCCGGCGGGGGCGAGTTGACGGCGGAGCTGGCCGAGGCGGTGGAGTTCTGCCCGGTCGAGGCGCTGGTCCTGCACTCGGCGCGCGGCGGCCACCGGATCGCCCCGGCGGAGTGACGCCGCGTCACGCGGGGGGCCGGGCGGACCGCCCGGCCCCCCGCCCGCATCCCTCGGGATCCATGAGCCGGGCTAATCGGTCCATGAGCGGATCGATCTTGTTCGCCCCTCCGGCCGGCTGATGGGCTGGGCGTATGCCGAACCAGGAAACCCTCGCGCCGCCGGCCCCCGCCCCCGCCACCCACCGCTGGGCCCCGGTGCTCGCCGTCGCCCTCGCCACCTTCACCGTGGTCTCCTCCGAGATGATGCCGGTGGGCCTGCTCACCCCGATGTCCGACACCCTCGGCGTCAGCGACGGCACCGCCGGACTCTCCCTCACCATCACCGGCCTGATCGCCGCCGTCCTCTCGCCCTTCACCCCGGCCCTGATCGGGCTGCGCGACCGCCGCACCGTCCTGGTCGCCTTCATGGCCGTCCTCGCCCTCGCCGACGCGCTCACCGCCCTCGCCCCGAGCTTCCCCGCCCTGGCGGCCGCCCGCGTCCTGCTCGGCGTGGCCATGGGCGTCGTCTGGGGCCTGGCCGCCGGGCTCGGCCCACGCCTCGCCGGGGGCCCGCGGATCGCGCTCGCCATGACGCTGATCTTCTCCGGCGTCTCGATCGCCTCCGTCGTCGGCGTCCCGCTCGGCACCTACCTGGCCGCCCTGGCCGGCTGGCGCGCCGCGTTCTGGGCGCTCGCCCTGCTCGGGGCCGTCTCCGCCGCCGTCCTGGCCGCCACCCTGCCCGCGCTGCCGGTGGGCGAGCGCGCCCGGGCCGGCGGGATGACGGGCGTGCTCGCCCACCGGGGTGTCGCCGCCGGGCTCGCGATCACCGCCCTCGTCGTGCTCGGCCACTTCACCGGCTACACCTACGTCCGCCCGGTGCTGGAGGACGACGCGGGCCTGGGCAGCACCGTCATCGCGAGCTGCCTGCTCGCGTACGGACTCGCCGGCGTCGCCGGGAACTTCACCCTCGGCCCGCTGGCCGGCCGCCGCCCGAAGACCGCCGTGCTCACCGCGCTCGCCGGCGTCACCCTGGCCGCCGGGCTGCTGCCCTCCGCCACCGGGAGCCCGGCCGCCGTAATGCTGGTCCTGGTCGTCTGGGGCGCCGCGTACGGCGGGGTGTCGGTCTCCACCCAGACCTGGGTCCGGACGGCCGACCCGGCCCGGATCGAGGCGTCGGCGGCGCTGTGGGCGGGCGTGTTCAACGCCAGCATCGGGCTGGGCTCGCTGGCCGGCGGGCTGGTCGTCGACCAGGCCGGCCACCGGGCCGTGCTGCTCACCGCGGCGCTCTGCACGGCCGGCGGGCTGCTGCTCGCCGCGCTCTCCCGGCCCCGGGCCCGCATCTCCTGACGGCCCACGCCTCCTGACGGCGCGCACCTCCTGACGGCCCGCACCTCCTGACGGCCCGGCCGTCCGCTCAGCCCGCGTACCGGACCAGCTGCTCGACGAAGCCGGCGGCCAGCCGGTGCGGCCGGCCCTCCCGCTGCACCACCAGCAGCGAGGAGGGCGGCAGGTCCGGCACCGGCAGGTAGCGGATGTCCGGCCGCTGCACGTACCGGGTGCTCCCCTCGCACAGCAGCAGCCCGCGGCGGGTGCTGGCCACCATCGTCAGGCCCTCCTGCACGGTGGCCGCACCCACCGGGTAGCTGAGCTCCCGGCCGGCCGCGGTGCGCCTCGGGGCGTTGGCCAGCCGCCAGTACGCGGGCGCCGGGCCGCGCGGCTCGATCAGCTCCGGCTCGACGTCGCCGTCACCGCGCCCCGCCGCGACCGCCAGGTAGACCGGCTGCCGGGAGAACTCCAGCAGCACCTCGAACCCCGGCTCCCGGCACGGCCCCAGCACGATCGCCAGGTCCAGCTCACCCCGGGCGAGGTGCGAGAACGGGTCCGCCCAGGGCAGCTCGACCAGCCGCACCGCCCCCTCCGGCAGCGCGGCGATGGCCCGCGCCACCGGCTCGTAGACGGCGCACTGGAACCCGATCCGCAGCGGGCTCTCCGCCGCCGCCACCCGGGCCCGGGTCGCGGCGTAGCCCGCCCGCAGCCGCTCGAAGGCCGGCACCACCTGCTCGGCGAGCCCGCGCCCCAGCTCCGTCAACTCGACCCGGCGGCTGGTTCGTTCGAACACCGGGGCGCCGATCCGCCGCTCCAGCCGCTTGATCAGCTGGGAGACCCGGCCCTGGGAGAGGCCCAGCAGCTCGGCCGTCCGCCCGAAGTGCAGCTGGTGGACGAGCACCGAGAAGGCCTCCAGCTCCTGCAGGGGCAGCTCCGGCAGCAGGGGGCTCGGCGTCGTCGGTTCCACCTCGGCAGTCTACGGCCGCGCCCAGCGCAGGGCGGCGCGCAGCTCGGAGGCCGGATCGCCCTCGTGGTACGGGCGCTCGCTGCCCTCGATGTGGTCCAGGAACTCCTGGTACCGCAGCGCGTACGCCAGGTGGTACAGCGGTCGCGCCAGCGCCAGGGCCCGCTCCGGCTCGGCCCCGGGCACGTGCGCGCGCCAGGCCGCCGCCCACACCCCGGCGCAGTGGTGCCGGGCCTCCGGGCCGAGGAAGGCACCGGCCCGCAGCCCGTCCAGCGCCGGGTGGCCGAGGCAGGCGTCGGCGAAGTCGACCAGGACGGCCGGGCGGCCCGGCCCGGCCCGCCAGTTGCCGGGGTGGAAGTCGCCGTGCAGCAGCGTCTCCGGCAGCCCGCAGTCCGCCAACCGGCCGATCAGCCCGGGCAGTTCACCGACCAGCTCGGCCACCCCGGCGCGCTCCTCGCCGGTCAGGTCGGTCTCGTCGGGCAGCCGGTCGAGCAGCGCCTCCAGCTGTGCGAGCAGCGCCCGGGGCCTCCGGTCGCGCAGCCCGGCGGCGGCCGCCCGTCCGTCCGCCGCCAGCGCCGCCTGCGCGGCCACCAGCCGCGGCACGGTCCGCTCCACGGTCGCGGCGGACGGGCCCCAGCAGTCCTCGCCCGGCACGTGCTCCAGCAGCAGCCGCCCGGCCGCCGGATCGGCCCCGACCACCCGCGGCACGAGCGTGGGGTCGACGCCGCCGAGCAGCGCGATCACCTCGCCCTCCGCCGCGTTGAAGGCCGGCGTGATGGTCTTCAGCCAGGCGTCCGCGCCCTCGGCGGCGGGCAGCCGGAACAGCCCGGAGAGGTTCCAGGTGCGCACCTGCCGTATCCGCCGGACCGGCCCGGCGGGCGCCCCCAGCCGCTCCCCCGCCCACTCCAGCGCCGCCCGCAGCCCGTCCGCGTCCGCCCAGGCGGCCCGCCGCGCGGCCGGGCCGAGCAGCGCGGCCGTCGCGCCGTCCGCCGCCCGGGGGGCCGTGCGCGGCGGCTCCATCAGCTCGGCGTGGTAGCGCACCCGACCGCCGAACGCCCCGCCGTCCGCGCCCTCGCCGTCCAGCAGTCGCAGCACCAGCAGCGGCGCCCCGAGCGCCGCGGCGGCCGCGGCCGTCACCCCGCCGACCTCCTGCCACCACCCGCCGGCCACCTCGAAGGGCCCGGCCTGCCCGAAGTAGTCACCCCGGTACGTCAGCTCGACGGTCACGCTCCGGCTGTCGCTTCGCTCCATCCCGGCAGCTTCGCGTACCGACTCTCCGGCCGCGACCGCTTTTCCGCGCCGCGGGCTACTCCGCGGCGTAGTCCGCCCACGAGCGGCGGCCGGCGGCGTACTCGAAGACCCCCCGGAAGGTCGGGAAGAACGCCAGGTCGCCGTTGCCGAACCAGAGGAACCGCCCCGGGCCGGCCCCGGCCGGGATCATCAGGACGGCCACGGCGCCGTCCGGCTCCACCGAGACCGGCACGAGCGGCACGTCCGGTGCGAGCCCGAAGTCGACGCAGAGCTCGCCCTGCATCATCGCGACGAACCGGCGGCCGGCCTGCGGCGGGCGGCCGCCGGCCCAGTCCTGCCAGCCGTACACCGGCATCGAGCGGTCGAAGTTGGCCATGCCGTCGCCCTGGCGCAGGAATTCGGCGTACGTCGGCTCCAGCGCCTGCCCCGCCCAGCCTTCGAGCTCGGCGACCTGCTCCGGTGTCGCGGGCGGGCGCAGGCCCGGCGCGGGCGACATCCAGTCGGGGTCGGGATCGGCGAGGTGCTCGCGCGTCCGCTGCTCCACGACCTCGCGCACCCAGTCGCTCAGCACCGTTGTCCCGCCCCTCTGCTCGTCGCCCTGACCGTGATCATTGTCCGGCAGGCGCCGGCACCGGTCCGGCCTGGGCGAGCAGCCCGTCGAGGAGGGCGCGCAGGCCGGTGGGGTAGGTGTCCTCGGCGGTCAGCTCGGCCCATCGGGCGCCGAGCCGGGCGAGGCGGGGCAGGTCGGCCGGGTCGAGCGCGGCGAAGACCTGCTCGCGGTAGGTGGCCCGGTCGGAGTCGGCGCGGCGGCGGGCGGCGGTGGCCCGGACGACGATCTCGCCGGCGGTGTAGTACCAGAGCGAGCGGTAGCCGTGGACGGCCTGTTCGGGGGTCAGGCCGCAGGCGATCAGGCCGTCGACGACCTGTTCGACGTACCAGAGCGCCGAAGTGGCCATCAGGTCGTCGGCGGTCAGCACCTCGACGATCCAGGGGCAGTCGGCGAGCGCCCGGTGGATGGCCCCGGTGGCGGCGAGCACGCGCTCGCGGGGGTCGGCGGGCAGCTCGCGCCGCTGGAGGGTGCGCCCGGCGTAGTCGTCGAGCAGCAGGACGAGCAGTTCCTCCTTGTTGCGGACGTGGTGGTAGAGCGCCATCGGCGTGCTGCCGATCTCGGCGGCCAGCCGGCGCATGGTGAGCCGGTCGACGCCCTCCGCGTCGACGAGCCGGCGGGCGGTGTCGACGACCTCCTGGCGGGAGAAGCGGGGCGGGCGGCCGACGGTCTTGCGCGGGGCGGGCGGTTGCGACATGCCCCCATCCTCCCCCAGGCCCGCGGGGCCCGCGGCCGCCGGGTGTCGACAGCCGCGGCCCGCTGCGCTAGTTTCTTTACGCGTACAGAAACTGCTTTCTCCGAGAGGTTGCACACCATGACGACGACCGCCCCCATCGACCTGTTCGCCTCCGCCCTGCAGTTCCGCGCGGACGGCGCCGTCCGCGCCGCCGAGCGGCGGATGGCCGCCGGCGACCCCGGCACCTGGCAGATCGCCACCTTCCACGTGGAGAACGACGCCGACGTCCACGGCGACCACTGGGAGCAGCACCCCGGCGCGGACGAGGCGGTCTGCTGCCTCTCCGGCGCGCTGCGCCTCTACCTGCGCCCCACCGAGCCGGGCGGGGTGGAGGAGGAGTTCCCGCTGGGGCCGGGCAGCGCCGTGGTGGTGCCGCGCGGCCGCTGGCACCGGCTGGAGGTCGACGCCCCCGGCGACCTGATGTCCGTCACCCTGCGCGAGGGCACCCGGCTGGAGCGGCGCACGGACGCGTCCTGAACACCCCGGCCCGAAACGCACGGTGGCCCGGCGGCACCCACGCCGCCGGGCCACCGGCCGTCCTTCCCCGCCCGTCTACGGGATCGCCACCGCCGTGCCCGAGACCCGCACCCGCGCGTCGTCCACGCGCAGTTCCACCCGCAGCACGCCCGGGCGGCCCAGGTCCGCGCCCTGGTGGAGGGTCAGCACGGCCGGGGCCGTCACCGCGCCGCGCTCGCGCAGGTACGCGCCGAAGGCGGCCGCGGCGGCGCCGGTGGCCGGGTCCTCGACCACGCCGCCGACCGGGAACGGGTCGCGGACGTGGAACACCTCCGGCCCCTCCCGCCAGGCGAGTTGCAGGGTGGTCAGGTCGCGGGCCCGCATGTAGGCGGCGAGGCCGTCGAAGTCGTAGTCGAGCCGGGCCAGCCGCTCCCGGGTGCCCACCGCGAGCACCAGGTGCCGGGCACCCGCGTAGGCGATCCGCGGCGGCAGGGCCGGGTCCAGGTCCTCGGCCGACCAGCCGAGCAGCCCGAGCGCCCGCGCGACGTCCGGCGCCGACACCTCCTCGACGTGCGGCTCGACGCTGGTGAGCGTGGCGCGCAGCAGCCCGTCCGCGCCCCGGTCGACCTCGACCGGCACCGCCCCGGCCGCCGTGCCGAACACGTACCGCCCGGGGCCCACCCGCTCGGCCAGCGCGACGGCGGACGCCACCGTCGCGTGCCCGCAGAACGGCACCTCGGCGAGCGGGCTGAAGTACCGTACGCGGTAGGCGCCTTCGCCCTCCCCGGCGGTCAGGAAGGCGGTCTCGGAGTAGCCGAGTCCGGCGGCGACGGCGAGCATCCGCTCGGCGGTCAGGCCGCGCGCGTCGAGCACCACCCCGGCCGGGTTGCCGCCCTCCGGGCGGTCGGCGAAGGCGGTGTAGCGCAGGATCTCGGGGGCGTGGTCATCGCTCATGCCCGGGCCAACACCCCTGCGGCTCCCGCTGTTCCCGCCGGGCGGAGGACGCGGGACGGGCCCTACCCGGAGCGCGTAGACAATCCGTCAACGCGCTCGTCCACCGGATGTCCACGCCCCTGCGCGACAGTCCTCGTCGTGAGCCGGCGACAGGTCGGCGAAGCAGCTCCGAGAGAAGAGGACGGACCACTCATGAGGAATCCCGTGCGCAAGCGCCACGTGTGGGGCGCGCTGGCGGCCGCCGCGATCGCCGTCGCGGCCATGCCGGGGACGGCGAACGCCGACACCAGCAGCACCGTCAGCGTCAGCAACGGCGTGGTCAACAAGTGCCTGGACATCCCCGGCAGCAACAACGCCAACGGCACCCCGGTGCAGATCTACTCCTGCAACGGCTCGGGCGCCCAGTGGTGGACCTCGACCGCCGAGCCGAACGGGGTCGGCGTCTCCCTGTCCGCGCTGAACAAGTGTCTGGACGTCTCCGGGGGCGGCACGGCGGACGGCACCAAGGTCCAGGTGTGGGACTGCAACGGCAGCGAGGCCCAGCGCTGGGTCCGCTACGAGGGCAACGTCCTGATCAACCCGCAGTCCAACAAGTGCCTGGACGTCACCAACGGCAACTTCGTGGACGGCCAGCAGCTGCAGCTCTGGACCTGCAACTACACGGTGTCCCAGCAGTGGACGTTCTCCCCGCCGCGCATCCCGCTCGGCGGCTGACGCCCACCGAACGCCGAACGCGAGCGGCCCGCCACCCCTGTGCGGGCCGCTCCTCGCGTTCCCGGCCCGGAACCGCACGCCGGGTCAGCGCAGCACCGCCTCCAGGAAGTCCGAGCCGAGCCGGGCGCTGCCCGCGAGG
Source organism: Kitasatospora sp. NPDC094028 (assembly GCF_049543595.1). NCBI lineage: Bacteria > Bacillati > Actinomycetota > Actinomycetes > Kitasatosporales > Streptomycetaceae > Kitasatospora > Kitasatospora sp. NPDC094028. The sequence continues at coordinate 30,809 of NZ_JBMVFA010000023.1, forward strand.
TCGAGCTGGTAGAGCATGTACCGCCCGCGCCGCTCCGTGGTCAGCAGCCCGGCCTTCCGCAGCACCGCCAGGTGCCGGGACACCTCGGGGGAGCTGAGCTGCCAGGCGGCGGCGAGTTCGCCGGTGGTGTGCGGGCCGCGGGCGATCGTCCGGGCGAGGCGCAGCCGGACCGGGTGCGCGAGGGCCTCCAGCCGCTGCTGGACCACGGCGAGCGAGACGGGCTCGGCAGTGCCGGCCTCGGCGACGGGGTACTGCAGGACGGGCCGCCAGCCGTGGGCGTTCACGGAGAGCAGGTGCGGGCGGCCGAAGACGGTGGGGATGAAGGTGACGCCTCCGGCGGCGGTGCCGCTGGTGGTGCTGTCCTGGAGCTTGTCGATGACGATCCGCCGCCGCTCGCCGTCCTGGTCGAGGCTGACGGACGGCGAGAGGTCGTCGATCGCCCCGGCGAGGCCCCGGTGGGCGAGCAGGTCGATCTTGCGGCGGGCGTCGGCGGCGAGGTCGGGCAGGACGCGCCGCCAGGCGTCGGCGAAGAACGCGGACTCGCAGTCCTCCAGCATCCTGCGCACCAGGGCCCGGACGGTGGGCGGGTCGGCGAGCAGCCGGTCCGCGAAGGCGGCCTGCCGGGGGCCGCGCGCCAGCGCGAGGTCCCGGGCCCGCTCGTTGGCGGCCCGGTCGGCGAGCGGGGAGACCAGCGGGGCCCCGAACCGGGAGGAGCCGCAGGTGGTGACGAGGGCGCCGGCGACGTACGGCTCGTCGTCGATCCGGTCGATGGCGTCGAGCTCCTCGGCCAGGGTGGCGCCGGGATGGCCGGGGACGAGGAAGTCGGCGCGGGAGGAGCGCCAGAGGAAGTCGGCCTCCAGCAGCCGCTCGGACAGCTCGGGCGATATCGCGGCGGTGGTGCTGCTCGCCCAGCCCTGCAGGGCCGGGTGGTGCGCGGGCTCGGCGAGCACGTGCAGCATGGCGTTCAGCTCGGCCAGCGGCGACGGGGCGAAGAGCAGCCGGTCCTCGGGCAGACCGGTGATGTCGATGATCACACTCACGTTCCCGATCCTGCCATCCCCCGATCGCGCCCCCGCCGTCGATTGACGCGAACCGTCAATCGACGTGCCAGGCGCCCCCGTCAGGGCGGACCGTACCGGCCATGAGCCTGATCCAGGAGAAGTCCGTCCACGACCACGCCGCCGTCCGCACCGGCCAGCCGCCCGCCCCGCCGATCGGCACCGGCCGCGGCGGCCCGTCCGCCCTGCTGAGCCTGATCACCGCCGCCGGCGGCCCCCGGTACGCGGTGGCGCTCGCCGTGGACGCGATCGGCGGCGGCCTGCTGCGCCCGTTCCTGCTGCTGTACGGCGTCCAGGTGCTGCACCTGCACGCCGGGTCGGTCGGGCTGGCGCTGTCGGCCGGGATGGCCACCGGTCTGCTGACCCTGCCGCTGACCGGCCGCTGGATCGACCGCGGCGCCCGCACCCTCCCCGCCGCCGTCACCCTGCTGCTGCGCGCGGCCGGCGCGCTCACCCTGCTGACGGCTCACGGGCCGGCGCTGTTCACCGCCGCGGCCGTGCTGTTCGGCGTCGGCAGCCAGTCCTGGCCGACCACCCACGCCGCCGTGGTGAGCACCCTCACCGAGGGACGGCTGCGGGACGCGGCGCTCGCCGCCGGACGGGCGCTGCGCAACGCGGGCCTCGGCGCGGGCGCCCTGCTGGCGACCGTCGCGGCGGTCGGCGGCCCGGGCGCTTTCCGGTGGCTGGCCGGAGTGACGGGCACCGCCTGCCTGGTGGCCGCCGCGCTGGTCGGTTCGCTGCGGGTCCGAGCGCCGCAGCAGGTGATCGAGCGGGCGCGCGAAGCCGGGGCGGCGGGCGAGCCGCTGCGCCGGATCAGTCTGCTGAGCCTGGCGAACCTGCCGTACGCCTTCTGCTTCGACGTGCTGGAGGTGGCGCTGCCCGCGCTGCTGGTGCTGCACCTGCACGTCTCGGCGGCCTGGTCCTCGGGGGTGTTCGTGGGCAACACGGTGCTGGTGATCGCGCTGCAGCTGGCGCTGGTGCTCCGGCTGGCGAAGCGGCCCCGGCGGGCGGTGCTGGCGGCCGCGGGGGCGGCGCTGAGCGTCTCGTACCTGGGCTTCTGGGCGGCGGGCTCGCTGGGCGGCACGGCGGGTGCGGCGGGCGTCGCGGCGGTGGCCGTGCTGTACACGCTGGGCGAGATCCTCTACACCGGTTCGGGGACGGCCCTGGTCAGCGCCTCCGCCCCGCCGCACCTGCTCGGGCGGGCGCTGGCCCGCTGGGAGCTGTCCAGCGGGGTGGGCCGGGCGGCGGCTCCGGCGGTGCTGACGGCGCTGCTGGCCGCCGGCCCCGGGCTGCTGTGGGGCGCGCTGGCGGTGACCACGGCGGTCGGGGCGCTGGCGGTGCTGCGGCTGGGACCGGCGGAGTAGCGGGTGTCCCGGGCGGTGCGATGATCATCCGCATGGCCCTGACCCCGTACCAGCAGCAGATCCACGACCGTGTCGTCGCCGCCACCGAGGTGACGGGCCCGCCGACCCCCTGGCGCCCGGTCGGCCGGGGCCTGATCCCGGTCGGCGGGCTGCTCGGCATCGGCTTCGCCGTCCACCCCGACACCGGGCACGACCTGGTGCTGACCGTCTCCAGCAGCGGGCACGGCCTGTTCGACGCGGTCACGGGCGAGAAGCTGGAGCGCGAGTACGACCCCGAGGAGGACCCGGACGGCCCGGACCTCTCCTGCCCGGGCATCGGGCCGGTCGCGGACGTCCGGATCCCGGTGGCCGGGCTGTGGGGCGGCGGCCTGCACAGCGGCGCGGACGGCTGGCACGTCGAGGTGATCTCCCCGGAGTGGCCGCACCACCGCGTCCTGCTGACCTCCGGCGCCTGGACCGGCGCGCCGGGCACCGACCTGTACCACGTCTTCCACTCCTCCTGGTCGACCTTCCGCGCGGCCGGCTTCTCCCCCACCGGCCGGACCCTCGCCGTCGCCACCAGCAGCGACCTCACGCTCTGGACCCGCGCGTAGCCCTTCCGGATGCGGCCCCCGCCGCCAGCACCGATGCTGGCGGCGAGGCGTGCCGAACCCAGGAAGGACCGAAGATCCGATGAGTGCCCTCGACTTCGAGATCGTCGACAGCCCGGACAGCTCGCTCAACAAGACCTCCGTCCTGGTCACCGGCCCGAACGACGCGCTGCTGGTGGACGCCGGTTTCACCCGCTCCGACGGCCGGCGGCTGGTCGAGCGGGTGCGCGCCACCGGCCGCCGGCTGACCACCGTCTTCGTCAGCCACGGCGACCCGGACTTCTACTTCGGCGCCCAGGAGGTCCAGGACGCCTTCCCGCAGGCCCGGTTCCTGGCCACGGCCGCGACCGTGGAGCACATCCAGGAGACGTACGAGGCGAAGCTGCGCGCCTGGTCGCACCTCGGCCCGGAGCTGCCCACCCGCCTGGTACGGCCGGAGGTGCTGCACGGCGACGAGATCGTCTTCGAGGGCCACCGGTTCGAGCTGCGCGGCGCCGACTTCCACCTGCCCGACCGGCACTACCTGTGGCAGCACCACCACGCGGCGGTGCTCGGCGGGGTGCTGCTCTTCCAGGGCCTGCACGTGTGGACCGCCGACACCCCGACCGAGGCCCAACGGGCCGCCTGGATCGACCTGTTGGACGGCATCGAGGCCCTGCAGCCACTGTGGGTGGCGGCCGGCCACCGCACCGCCGACGCGCCCACCGACCTGACCGCCGTCCACCAGACCCGGGACTACCTGCGCGCCTTCGAGACCGAGATCGGCCGGGCCCCGGACGCGGCCGCCGCCAAGGAGGCGCTGGAGCGGCGCTACCCCGACCACGGCCTGCGGATCGCCGTCGACCTCGGCACCAAGGTCGCCAAGGGCGAGCTGGCCTGGGGGTGAGCGCGCGATGATCGAGATCCCCCGGGACGTCGCCGCCTTCGCCGAGTCCCCCGCCCCCGCCGACGTGGTGCGCCGCCAGTACCTGGCCTCGGCCCGGGGCGACCTGGCCGCCCTGCGCGCCACCCTCGCCGACGACGTCGAGTGGACGGAGATGGCGGGCTTCCCGCTGGCCGGCACCTACCGCACCCCGAAGGGCGTCACCGCGAACGTGATGGAACGGCTGGCCGCCGAGTGGGAGAACTGGACGGCGCACGACGACACCTACGTGACGGACGGCGAGCAGGTGGTGGTCCTGGCCCGCTACACGGCCGTGCACAGGGCCACCCGCAAACCGCTCGCCGTCCGGGTCGCCCACCACTTCACGGTGCGCGGCGGCCGGATCGTCCGCTTCGAGCAGTTCACCGACACCGCGCTGGTCCGGGACGCGATGACGCCCTGACCGCGCCGATCCCCTCGTTCACCCGATGGGGCGAGCCTCGTGCGGCGCGCCCGACGCGGTCTCGACACACCCCTCGGACAGCGGCAGGCTGACCCCTGAATCTTCAACGGAGAGCAAGGAGTTGGGCATGGCGGGCAGCGAGCGTCCGATCGTCGTCGTCGGAGCCTCCCTGGGCGGTGCGAAGGCCGCACAGGCCCTGCGCGAGGCCGGGTACGAGGGCGGCATCGTGCTGATCGGCGAGGAGCACGAACGCCCCTACGAGCGGCCGCCGCTGTCCAAGGGCTACCTGATGGGCAAGGAGCCACGGGAGAAGATCTACGTCCACCCGCCGCAGTGGTACGCCGAGCACGACGTCACGCTGCGCCTGGGCACGCCCGTCGTCTCGATCGACCCGGCCGCGCACACCGTCACCCTCGCCGACGACGGCGAAGTGGCGTACAGCAAGCTGCTGTTGACCACCGGCTCGGTGCCGCGCCGGCTGCCGGTGCCGGGCGCGGAGCAGGACGGCGTGCTGTACCTGCGCCGGGTGGAGGACAGCGAGCGGATCACGACCGTGCTGCGCCCCGGCGCCCGGATCGCGGTGGTCGGCGCCGGCTGGATCGGCCTGGAGGTGGCCGCCGCCGCCCGGGCCGCCGGGGCCGAGGTGACGGTGCTGGAGGCCGCCGAGCTGCCCCTGCTGCGGGTGCTCGGCCGGGAGGTCGCCCAGGTCTTCGCCGACCTGCACCGCGACCACGGCGTGGACCTGCGCTTCGGCGTGCAGGTGGCCGAACTGACTGGCACCGGCGGCACGGTGAGCGGCGTACGACTCGGCGACGGGACGGTCGTCGAGGCGGACGCGGTGGTGGTCGGCATCGGCATCTCCCCCGCCACCGCCCTGGCCGAGGCCGCCGGGCTGACCGTCGACAACGGCATCAAGACCGACCAGCACCTGCGCACCTCGGACCCGGACATCTACGCGGCCGGCGACGTCGCCAACGCCTTCCACCCGCTCTTCGGCACCCACCTACGGGTCGAGCACTGGGCCAACGCCCTCAACCAGCCGCAGACCGCCGCCCGCGCCATGCTCGGCCGGCCGGACGCCGTCTACGACCGCGTCCCGTACTTCTTCTCGGACCAGTACGACCTCGGCCTGGAGTACCTCGGCCACGTCGCCCCGGGCGACTACGACCAGGTGGTGTTCCGCGGCGACCGGGCCGGCCGGGAGTTCATCGCCTTCTGGCTCTCCGGCGGCCGGGTACTCGCCGGGATGAACGTCAACGTCTGGGACGTCACCGACCCGATCCGCGACCTGATCCGGTCGAAGCGGGTGGTGGACCCGGCCCACCTGGCCGACCCGGCCGTCCCGCTCGACAAGGTCTGAGAATGCCCGGCCCCGGTCGGCGGATCCCGCCGACCGGGACCGACCCCGCACCCCCGCCGAGGGTGCGGGACGATGGGCCCTCAGGGGTTTCGCAGGCTGGGAGGCGCGGTGGGCGGGACGGCCGGGTTCGCCGTGGTGGTGTTCGGGGTGCTGGGCGGCGTGGTCGCCTACCTCGCCGGGGTGGTGGGGCTGCGCGAGCTGCGGCGGCTGCGCCGGGTCGGGGTGCCGGTGCGCGCGCTGGTGCGGGCCCGGGCGGCCGGGCCGGAGGACCGGGCGCTGCCGCCGCGGCCGCTGCTGCAGTTCGAGACCGAGGACGGCCGGGTGGTCGAGGTGTTCTCCCCCGTCCCGTCGACCCCGCGCCACCCGCTGCCGGACGGCGGCCACGTCCCCGTCCGCTACGACCCGGCGGACCCCCGGCAGGTGCTGGTGGACGGGCGGGAGCGGCGGCCGCTGGAGTACGGCTTCGTGGCGCTGGGGCTGCTGATGGTGCTGGTCTCGATCACCCTCGGCGTCGTCGTGCTGTGAGCTACCGCCCCGCGCGGAGGGCGGCCGGGGTGAGGCCGGTGTGCAGGCGCATGGTGCGGGTGAGGTGGCTCTGGTCGGCGAAGCCGCTCAGCTGGGCGACGACGGCGATCGGGGTGTCGGTGGTGAGCAGCGCGCGGCGGGCCCGCTCCAGCCGCAGCCGGACCAGGTACTGGTGCGGGGACTGGCCGGTGGAGGCGCGGAAGGCCCGGGTGAAGTGCGACGGGCTGACGCCCGCCACGGCGGCGAGTTCGGCGAGCGGGAGCCGGCCGTCCAGGGCACCGTTCATGTGGTCGATGACCTGGTCGAGCCGCTTCGGCGCGAGCCCGCCCTCGCGGCCGACCGCGGGCCCGGCCGGGCGGCGGGTGGCGGCGATCCGGATCAGGTGCGCGGCGAGCGCCTGCAGCATGGACTGGGCGTACAGCGGGTCGGCCGGCCGCAGGCCCTCGTACTCGGTGACCAGGCGCTCGACCAGCATGCCGAGGAACGGGTCGGTCAGGTGGAAGCGCGGGGCGAGTTCCAGCGGGCCGGGCAGGTCGCTCTCGGTGGCGAGCTTCTCCAGCCAGGCCGGTTCGAGGGCGACCAGCAGCAGTTCGGCGTCCTGCTCCCAGCGTGGCCGGGACGCCCAGCCGGCCGGGTTGACCAGCGCCTGGCCGCGGTGGAAGCGCTCCCGGCGGGGGCGGCCGTCCACCGACCACCTGAGGTCGGCGGAGCGGCCGGTGTGGACCACCACGACGTGCCGGGACGGCCCGTCCGCCGCCTCGCCGATGCCGCCCGCGCGCTCCAGGCCGCGCTCGACCACGCCCTCGTCGAGGTCGGCGCCGCTGCCGGAGAGCCGGACCAGGTGCGACTTGATCGCGGAGACGCCGGTGGGGGTCGTGGGAGTCGCCATACCGTCGATTCTGGCCCGCCCGGGCGAAGAACGACGAACGGGCGGGGCGGCCGGGCGGCCGGGCCCGTGAGGTCGTGAGCGGTTCGTTCCAGGCTCCGCAGGATCGTTCAAGCCCCCAAGGGCCGGTGCGCCGGACAGTGGTCGGGCAACGATCCCTTCGGCGGCGAGGAGCCGTACACCATGAGCAAGAACCACTCCCTGGCGGGCAAGGTCGTCCTGGTCGGCGCGGGCGCGAAGAACCTGGGCGGGCTGATCAGCCGCACGGCGGGCGCGGACGGCGCCAAGGTCGTCGTGCACTACCACTCCGACGCCACCGCACCGGACGCCGAGGCGACGGTCGCGGCGGTGAAGGAGGCCGGCGGCGAGGCGGTGGCCGTCCAGGGCGACCTGACGAAGGTCGCCGACGTGGAGCGCGTCTTCGCGGTCGCGAAGGAGACCTTCGGCGGCGTCGACGTCGCGGTGAACACGGCCGGCACGGTGCTGCGCAAGCCGATCGTGGAGACCACCGAGGAGGAGTACGACGTCATGCACGCGGTGAACGCCAAGGCCGCGTACTTCTTCATCCGCGAGGCGGGCCGGCAGCTGAACGACGGCGGCAGGGTGATCACCGTCCTCACCTCGCTGCTGGCCGCGTTCACCGACGGCTACGCCACCTACGCCGGGGCCAAGGCGCCGGTCGAGCACTACACCCGGGCGGCGGCCAAGGAGTTCGCCGCGCGCGGGATCTCGGTGAACAACGTGGCCCCGGGCCCGATGGACACCCCGTTCTTCTACGGCCAGGAGACCCCGGAGCGGGTGGCCTTCCACCGGTCGCAGGCGATGGGGAACCGGCTGACCCGGATCGAGGACATCGCCCCGATCGTGACCTTCCTGGCCACCGAGGGCGGGTGGATCACCGGCCAGACCCTGTTCGCCAACGGCGGCTACACCACCCGCTGACGCCCGCTCCCCGGGGCCCTGCCCCGGCCCGGGCAGGGCCCCGGGGACGGGTTCCGCTCACGCCAGCGCGTCCACCAGACGCCTGGCCCGGGTGTCCTCCTGCAGCAGGGCTTCCAGCAGCTGCTCGGCGCCGCCGATGGACAGGTACTCCTCCACGGAGCGCGGGTCGGAGGGCAGGGCGACCTCGCCCGCGTCCAGCGCCGCGCGGGCCCGGGCGTAGTCGACGCCGAGCCGGTCGAACAGCTCCCCCTCGGCCGCCTCGGGCGCCAACTTCGGCTCCCGTACGGCCACTTCGTGGACGGCCAGGACGGCGAGCAGGACGTGCTCGGTGCCGGGCGTCCGCCGGCCCAGGCGCTCGGCCTGGGCGTCCGTCTCCGGCCGCAGCCACGCCGCGCGCCCGGCCGCGCCCGGCTGCAGCAGCCGCTTCCAGCGCGGCAGACGGTAGCCGCCGCGGCCGAGCAGCGCGTCCCGGGTGGGGCGCAGCTGCGGGTCCAGGTCGTCCCGCCGGTCGTGGCCCTGCGCGTCCGGTTCGAGCGCGGTCTCCATCGTGCCCCTCCCACCGATGCCGATTTGCTTGAACCATACGCCAGCTTTGCTCCCCCTTTGCTGTTTCCCGCTCGTCAAGGCCTCGTCAAGACCACATCAGGACAGCGCGGAAGCAACGGTTCCCCGCCGTTGTTCCTACCGGGAGACCGCCGGGGGTACCCGAGAGGGGTGAACACCATGGCCGACACGCTCCCCGGGCCGGGCCGCCCCGAGGCGGAGGCGCCGCTGGACTCCTACTCGCGCATCGTGACCACCGTGGCCGCCGCCGTGACGCCCCGCGTCGCGGCGCTGCAGGTCGCCCGGCGCGGCCGGGGCGGCTGGTTCAGCACCGCGCTCGGCTCGGCGGTGGTGTTCACCGAGGACGGCTTCCTGCTGACCAACGCGCACGTCGTCGGCCACGCCGACGCCGGGACGCTGGCCTTCGCGGACGGCACCACCTCCCCGTTCCACACCATCGGCGCCGACCCGCTCTCCGACCTGGCCGTCCTGCGCGCGGACGGCCCGACCCCGGCGCCGGTGACGCTCGGCGAGGCGACGGCGCTGCGGGTCGGGCAGCTGGTGGTCGCGGTCGGCAACCCGCTGGGGCTGGCCGGCACCGTCACGGCGGGGGTGGTGAGCGCGCTCGGCCGCTCCCTGCCGACCCGCGCGGGCAGCGCGGTGCGCGTCATCGACGACGTGATCCAGACCGACGCCGCTCTCAACCCCGGCAACTCGGGCGGCGCCCTGGCCACGGCGGACGGCGCGATGGTCGGCATCACCACGGCGGTGGCCGGAAACGGGCTGGGGCTGGCCGTCCCGATCAACCCGACCAGCCGGCAGATCATCGCCGCCCTGCTCACCGAGGGCCGGATCCGGCGGGCCTACCTGGGCCTGGCCGGGGTGCCGGCGCCGCTGCCGCCGCCCCTGCGCCACCGCACCGGGCAGCTCGCCGGCCTGCGGATCGTGGAGGTGGTGGCCGACTCCCCGGCCGCCCGGGCCGGCCTGCACGAGGGCGACCTGCTGCTGACGGCCGGCGGCGAGCCGATGGGCAGCGCGCGGGCGCTGCAGGGGCTGATGCTCGCCGACGCGATCGGCCGCCCGCTGCCGCTGACCGTGCTGCGTGGCGAGGCGCTGGTGGACGTCATCGCCGTCCCGGACGAACTCCCCGCCGAGGACTGACCGTTCGGGCCCGATCGCCGCTGACCGGGGCGGCCGGGTCCCGGGTGGCGACCTGCTGACGGGGCGCGCGGGGCGGTCGCGGCGGGCCCTCGGACGGGCCCGCCGTCCGAAGCTGCGACCGGCGTCCCGCGCGCCCCCGGTGTGCCACCGGCGGCCGGGGCTCCGGAGTACCGGCCGGGGCCCTGCGCGCCGGTGCGGCCCGCCCCGGGGAGGCGGGCCGTCCGTGGGTGCCGCGTCAGACCGTGCCGTCCGGGCGCAGCAGCGCCACCCGTACCGTCCGGCGCGGCAGGGCCGCGGGCAGGGCGGCCAGCAGGGCGGCGGCGGTGAACATCGCGAAGTGCGCGAGCTCCCGGCCGGGCCCCGACCAGCCGAGCGCGGCGTGCCGGTGCTCGGCGAAGGCGTTGCAGCACAGCCAGGCGGCCAGCCCGATCAGCGGGGCGGCGCGCGGCCGGGCGCAGCCGCCGAGCAGCCCGCACAGGACGAGGTAGGCGAGGTACGGGGCCCGGCCCGCGTGCAGTTCGCCGAGGGCGCCGAGGCCGAGCGCGAGGGCGCCGCCGGCGAGCAGGGCGGCGGTGCCGGAGGTGCCGGTGGCCGGCCGCGTGCGCACCGGGTGGAAGCACCGCGCGCCGGGCCGGGCCCGGTACATCGGCGGCCGCCCGACGGCCGGAGCGCGGAACGTCCGCACCGCGGACTACCGCTTCGCCACGGCGAGTTCGCCTGCGGCGGCGAGCGGCAGGTGCAGGCGGGCGCGGCGGTGCAGCGCCGTCAGGTCGTGCAGCAGCTCGGGCGCCGGGACGGTCAGCACCGGGCAGCCGGCCCGCCGGGCGCAGTACCCGGGCACCGAGCGTCGCAGCCGGCGGCGCAGCGGGCCGCCGGCGTGGCCGAGGACGAGCAGGTCGTCGGGCCGGTCGGCGAGGTGCACCAGCGCGGGCCCGGCCTCGCCGCGGATCACCACCGGGCGCAGCCGCGGGCCCGGGTCGGTGCCGCCGAACGCGGCGTCCAGCGCCTCGTGCAGCCGGTGCTCGGCGGCCTCCCGGACGGCGGCGAGCAGCGGCGGGCAGGGCGAGCGGCGGTAGCCGAGCTCGCCGCCGGGCGGCTCCCAGGCGAGCACCGGCCACAGCTCGGCGTCGCACCGGCGCGCCTCGGCGAGGCCGCGGTGCAGGGCGGCCAGGCTGCCCAGTGAGCCGCTGACCCCGACCACCACCCGGGGTGTCGCGCCGTCCTGGTGCCGCCCGCTGCCGTGCATGGTCCGTCCTCGTCGTGTGGTTCGGTGCCCTTCCGTCTCCACCCAAGCGCCCCGGGGACGGTCGACCGCCGCTTCTTGACGGCTTCCTGACGCCTCGAACGGCGTTCCGAACGCACTCCTTACGCGGCTGCGCCCCGGGCCGGCGCAGCCCGCCGGCCCCCGCGTCCGGCCGGGCCGCTACGCCTGCTCGAAGTGGAAGGAGCGGATGAAGCAGTCGCGCGGCTGGCCGATGGCGAACAGGACGCAGTCGAGGACGGACTGGGCGGTCAGCGGGTCGCCCGCGGTCCGGGAGGCCTGCTCCCAGGACGGGTCGAGCGGGTCGCCATCCGTGAAGTCCGGCGGGTAGAGCGAGATGACCCGGATGCCCTCGGGGCGCAGCCGGTGGGCGAGCACGTCCGCGAAGCCGGCCTGGGCGGCCTTGGCGGCGTAGAACGCGGGGTGAGCCTCGGACCGGTGGTTCCTGGTCTCCGCGGCGGCGGAGACCAGGTTGACCACGTCCGCGCCGGCCGAGGCGCGCAGCAGCGGCAGGAAGTGCTTGGTGGTCAGCAGCGTGCCGGTGGCTCCGGAGGCGACGGTGTCGGCGATCGCGTCGTCGTCGGCGTCCCACAGGTCGGGGCCCGGCAGGTAGCGGGCACCGTTGTTGACCAGGACGTCCACCCGCTCGGCGCGGGCGGCGACCCCGGCCGCGAAGTCCTTGACGGTGGCCGGGTCGGCCAGATCGCAGGCGAACGCGTCCACCTGCGCGCCGCTGTCGGCCGCCACCTCCTCGGCCACGTGCCGGGCCCCGGCCGGCGAACGCGCGGACAGGAACAGCCGCGCCCCCGACCGGCCCGCCCGCAGCGCCAGGGCCCGCCCGAATCCGCGCCCGGCCCCGGTGACCACCATCGTGCGCCCGGTGAGGTCCATGCGCACACCCCCTTCTCCGTGGTGTCGATCTTCGTTCCCGGAGACCCTAGCGCCGCTCCCCGGTCCGTGCCCGACCGCGATCGCCGGGAGGCATCAGATGTGGATGGTGCTATCGTCACTAGCACCATGTTGCTGAAGCTGGACCTTGGCGACGCCCGCCCCCTGCACGAGCAGGTCGCGGGCGCGATCCGGCGGGCCGTCGCCGAGGGCGAGTGCGCGCCCGGGGACAAGCTGCCGCCCGCCCGGGAGCTGGCGCGGGCGCTCGGGGTGAACACCAACACCGTGCTGCGCGGGCTGCGCACCCTGCGCGACGAGGGAGTGCTGGAGTTCCGCCGGGGCCGGGGCATCACGATCGCCACGGCCGCCGACGAGCGCGCGGAACTCATCGCCCGGGTAAGGCAGTTGGTCGCAGACGCGGCCAGGGCCGGCTACAGCACGGACGAACTCGTGGAACTGATCAGGGGGATGGCGTGACGGACGACAAGCCGGAGCGCGGCGGATTCGGGGCCCCGTTCTGGGGCGCGGCGGTGTGGTCGGCGGGGGTGACGGCGCTGCTGGTCGCGCTGCCGCTGGCCGCCCGGCACCGGCTGCCGGAGCGGGTGGCCACCCACTGGGACGGGCGGGACCCGGACGACTCGATGCCCCTGCTCGGCGCCGCGCTGTTCCCGGCGGCGGTCTGGCTGGTCGTCGCGCTCGCCGTCGGCCTCACCCGGCGGTTCCGGCCCCGCCAGTCGCGCGGCTGGGCCGGGCCGGTGCTGGCCGGCACCGGGGTACTGCTCACCGGCGCGCAGACCTCGATCGTGCACGCCAACCTCGACCGCGCCCGCTGGCAGGACGCCGCCCCGATGGGCGTCGAGGTGGTCGCGATCGGCGCGGCGGCGGGCCTCGCCGTGCTGCTCACCGTGCTGGCCACCCGCCGGCACCCCGGGGAGCGGGCCGAGCCGCCGGCCGGGGCGCCGGTGCTGCCGCTGCGGCCCGGCGAGCGGGTCGCCTGGCTCTCCCGCGCCGCCAACCCCTGGCTGAACCTGGCCGCCGTCCTCTGCGGCCTGGGCGCGCTGGGGTCGGCGCTCGCGGCACTGAGCGGACTGACCGGAATCCGTTGGCAGTTGGTCACGCCGTTCGCGACCGTCGCGGTGGCGCTGTGGCTGTTCGCCTCGGTCCGGGTCCGGGTGAGCGCCGAGGGCCTGCACGTCGGCTTCGGCCCGTTCGGCCGGCCGGGCCGGCACTGGAAGCTCGCCGAGCTCGTCTCGGCACGGGCCGAGCGGCGCACCGCGCTCCAGGCCGGTGGCTGGGGGTACCGGGTCAACGGACTGGGCACCACGGTGATGGTGCGCGGCGGCGTGTGCCTGGTGGTGCGCACCCGGCGCGGCGCGGACTTCGCGGTGAGCGTGGACGACGCCGAGCGCGGCGCCGCGCTGCTCAACTCGCTGCTCGCCCAGGCGAAGGCCGCGGGGGCCGCGGGGGCCGGTACCCACCGCTGACGGCCGGCGGACCCTGCGTCAAGACGGAAAACCGCCCGATCCGGTGGTGACGCTACGGCGTCAAGCGGGTACACCAGGTGGCAGAAGTCCGGTGCAGGGAGGCCGCCATGACCCGTCGTCCCCAGGAATCAAGAGCCCTTCGAGACAATGCCGTCGACACCGCCGTCGACACCGCCGACGGCACACCCGCCGCTGCCGCCGAGAGCGCGCAGGACGAACGGACCATCACCCTCCTGCGCGTGGGCGTCGGCCTGATCGGCATCCTGCTGCCGCTCGTCCTGCCGGTGGGGAACTGGCTGTTCGCCGAGCTGCGCGGGCAGAGCACGGCCGGCTGGTGGCCGCCGTCCATGAGCGGCTCGTACTACACCAGCACCCGGAACCTCTTCGTCGGCGGGCTGTGCGCGCTCGGGGTGTTCCTGATCTGCTACCGCTTCGACCGGCGGGACGACCGCTGGAGCAGCGCCGCCGGCCTGTCCGCCCTCGGCGTCGCGCTCTGCCCGACCATGCCCGACCACCCGTCCGCCTTCCAGGCCACGATCGGCGTGCTGCACGTGGTCTTCGCGACGCTGCTGCTGTCCCTGCTGGCGCTGTTCTGCCTGTACTCCTTCCGCAACCCGCGCTCCGTGCAGCCCCGCTGGGTCGACCGGGCGTACCTGGCGGCCGGGGTGGTGATCCTGGCGCTGCTGGTGTTCGCCGTGCTCGCCGGGCTGACGGGCGTCGGCAGGGGCTGGCCGGTCCGCCCGCTGTACCTGTGCGAGTGGTTCTGCACCTGGGCGTTCGGCGCCGCCTGGATCGGCGCGGCGATCGAACTCGCGGGCGCCTCCGGGCGGTTCACCCGCCGCGCCGCCCTCCCCCGCCAGTCGGCGGCTCCGACGTCCTGAGGAGCCGCCGCATCAGTCCTGCCAATAGAACAGCAGGGTGTCGACCTTCAGCGGCACCCGCTCGCCGAAGTAGTAGACGCACAGCCCGGTGACCACCGTCCCCGTGACGGCGTCGTCGATCCAGCGCAGGCCCGCCCGCTCCAGCGGGCCGCGCAGGAACTCCTCGCCCTCGTCGCCGTGCACGAAGGGGCCGAGGGTACTGACGAAGAGGCTGACGTCCTCGTGGTGGTAGATGACGTGATAGCAGCCCTGGCCCGTCCCGTTGTCCTCGTCGGCCGACAGCGGCGCCTTCGGCTCGGCCTCGACGGCGGTCAGCACCTCGACGGCGCGGCGCAGCTGGCCGTCCACGTCGACGGGCGCGGGCGGCTCGGTGCACAGCGCCTCGACGCGCCAGCGCGGGTCGGTGTCGCGCTCGCACTTCGGGGCGTACTCGTGCAGCACCGCGCGGCGGACGTCCTCGGGCAGCCCGGGGACCTCCACCCGGGGGCTGCCGAGCCGCCGGTAGCCGGCCCGGGCCTCGGCGGCGTCGCCGGTCAGGCGGTGCAGAGCCCACAGTGCCCACAGCGCGGTGTCCACGGCCGGCTCCCCGGCCAGCAGGGCGCGCAACGCGGCAGGGTCGTCGGCCAGTTCGGCGGCCCGGTGGGCGACGGCGTGGTCCGGGTCGGCGAGCGAGTCGGTGACGTCCTGGCCGGCCGCGTGCCGCAGCCGCACCCGGGCCAGCCGGTCCTCGAAGCGGCTCCCGCCGCCTTCGCCCAACTCCGCAAGGACGTCGGCGAGCCCGTACCGGGCGACCAGCGCGTCCAGGCCCGCCTCCCCCGCCTCGGAGCGGTACGGCCAGGTGCTGGCGGCGATGGCCGACAGCCCGGGCAGGGCCTCACGGTCACCGAGCGTCCCCCGGGCCTTCAGGAAGGCCTCGCGCATCCCGAACCCGCCCTCCCGTTCGCGGTCCTCGTGCCGCAGCCAGGGCAGCAGTTCGGCCCGGTCGCCGAGCAGGTCGAGCAGCGCGATCCGGACCTCGCTCGTCTCGCCCGGGTCCTGCGCCCGGGCGATCAACTCGGCCGTCCACGGCTGCGGTAGCCGCCCGGTCAGCGCCTGCGCACAGGCCCGGCGCTGCCACCACGGGCGGGCGGGATCGGCGGCGCAGCGCGCCAGTTCGTCGGCGTCCAGGCGGCGCAGGGCGGCCAGTTCGTCCGGTCCGCAGAGCGGGGTCAGGTCGGCTATCGCGGTCACCCGTCGGATGCTACGCGCCCGGCCCATTCGGCGGGCGGGCTTTTTCGGCCCCGGCCGTCCGCACGTCGGTCAGGGCCACCAGCAGCGCCGCGAGGACCAGGCCCGCCGCGACGGAGGCGCCCAGCTGGAAGGCGTGCGCCCAGTCCGGGTGCGGACCGGCGGCGTGGGCGAAGAACACCGAGCCGACCACCGCGATGCCGACCGCCGAGCCGACCCGCTGGGCGGTCTGCAGCACCCCGCCCGCGCTGCCCGCCCTGGTCAGCGGCACGTGCTGGAGCGTCAACGTCTGGTTCGGCGAGATCACCAGCCCGCTGCCCGCCCCCGCGACCAGCAGCGGCAGCGCCGTCGTCCAGCCCACCGAGGGCCCCGACCACAGCTGCACCGCCAGCGCCGAGGCCAGCAGCCCGAGCAGCACCATCAGCAGCCCGAACACCACCAGCCGCCGGCCCAGCCGGCTCACCAGCCGCCCGCCCACCGCCGCCGCGACGCCCGAGCCGACCGCGAACGGGGTGATCGCCAGGCCCGCCTTCAGCGCCGAGTAGTGCAGGCCCGCCTGGAGGTACAGCGTGAAGATGAAGAAGATCGCGGTGAACCCGGCGAAGTACACCAGCGACAGCAGCACCCCCGCCGCGTACGGGCGCACCGCGAACAGCGCGAGGCTGACCAGCGGCTCCCGGCGCCGCCCGTACCAGCGCTCCCAGCCGACGAAGGCGGCCAGCAGCGCCGCGGCCAGCGGCAGCAGCAGCCAGCGCTCCGGGCCGTGCCACTGCCGCTCCTGGACGAACGGCAGCAGCAGCGCGACCGTCCCGGCGCCGAGCAGCAGCACCCCGACCGGGTCGAAGTCGCGGTGCCCGGCCCGCTCGGCGGCCGGCGGGGGCGGCGGCAGCAGCCGGTGGGCGAGCGGCAGCGCGGCCACGCCGATCGGCAGGTTGACCAGGAACACCCAGCGCCAGCCGTCCTGCGGCCCGGCCAGGTGGATCAGCAGCCCGCCGAGCAGCGGCCCGACCGCCGTGGACAGCCCGATGGTCGCGCCGAGCGCGCCGAACGCCCGGCCGCGCTCGGCCCCCTGGAACAGCGTCTGGATGAAGCCGGACACCTGCGGCACCAGCACCCCGCCGGCCGCGCCCTGGAACAGCCGGGCCAGCACCAGCCACTCCTGGTTCCGGGCCGCCCCGGCCAGCGCGCTGGCGGCGGTGAACAGGGCGAGCCCGGTGAGGAAGACGGCCCGCCGGCTGCGCGCGTCACCGAGGCGCCCGGCCGGGACGAGCACCAGGCCGAAGGCGAGCGCGTAGCCGCTGAGCACCCACTGCAGGCCGCTCTCCGACATGTGCAGCCCGACCCGGACGGTGGGCAGGGCGACGTTCACGATGCTGACGTCCAGCAGGGTCATGAACCCGGCGACCAGGCAGACCGCGAGCGCCTCCCAGCGCCGCCGACCGGCCCGGCCGCCACCCACTGCGGTGGCGCCGGGCGGCGGCCTGCGGGTCGGATGGGCGGGCACGACAGCCTCCTCCCGTCCGGTTCCGGGCGGTGTCGGTGCTGGTCGGCCCATCCTCGCCCGGCCCGTCCCGGGCCGCCAGGCAGGCCCCGGGGCGCTCACCCGGACGGCCGAACCCGGTCGCGACCGGATCGCGACCGGCCCGTGCGCCGCAGAGGCTGAGCCCATGACAGTCGCCACCGAGCCCCAGCCGTCCGCGCCGCCGGTGCTGGACGTCCGGCAGCGCAACGTCGTCTTCGGCACCATCGTGCTCGGCATGCTGCTGGCCGCCCTCGACCAGACCATCGTCGGCACCGCGCTGCCCACCATCGTCTCGGACCTCGGCGGGGCCGCCCACATGTCCTGGGTGGTGACGGCCTACCTGCTGGCCGAGACCGTCGCCACCGTGCTGGCCGGCAAGTTCGGCGACCTGTACGGGCGCAAGCTGCTGTTCCAGGTGTCGGCGATCGTCTTCATCTCCGGCTCCTTCCTGTGCGGCCTGGCCACCGACATGACGCTGCTGATCGCCTGGCGGGCCGTCCAGGGCATCGGCGCGGGCGGCCTGATGGTCACCGCGATGGCGCTGATCGCCGACGTCATCCCGCTGCGCGAGCGCGGCAAGTACCAGGGCGCGATCGGCGCGGTGTTCGGCGTCGCCACGGTGATCGGGCCGCTGCTGGGCGGGCTGTTCACCGACCACCTGTCCTGGCGCTGGGCGTTCTACGTCAACGTGCCGATCGCGGTCGTGGTGGTCGCGGCCGCCGCCCGGACCATCCCCTCGGTCCGCTCGGCGATGCGGCCGGTGATCGACTACCTGGGCATCGCGCTCGTCTCGGTCGGCGCCAGCGCCCTGATCCTGGCGACCAGTTGGGGCGGCAACCAGTACGCCTGGGGCTCCGGCATGATCGTCGGCCTGTTCGTCGGCGGCGCGGTGGCGCTCGCGCTGTTCTGCTGGGCGGAGACCCGGGCGGCCGAACCCATGCTGCCGATGCGGCTGTTCCGCAACCCGGTGTTCGCGGTCTGCTCGGTGCTCAGCTTCATCGTCGGCTTCGCGATGCTCGGCGCGCTGACCTTCCTGCCGACCTTCCTGCAGTACGTGGACGGCGACTCGGCGACCGTCTCCGGCGTGCGGATGCTGCCGATGGTGATCGGCCTGCTGATCGCCTCGATCGCCAGCGGCAACGTGGTCAGCAAGACGGGCAAGTACCGGCTGTTCCCGATCGCCGGCACGCTCGTGATGGGCCTCGGCCTCTACCTGCTCTCCCGGCTGGAGCCCGGCACCGGTACGGCGCTCGCCTCGCTGTACATGTTCGTGCTCGGCGTCGGCATCGGGCTGAGCATGCAGGTGCTCACCATCGCCGTGCAGAACACCGTCGACTACGCCGACCTGGGCACCGCCACCTCCGGCGTGACCTTCTTCCGCACCATCGGAAGCTCCTTCGGCACCGCCGTGTTCGGCACCATCTACGCCAACAGCCTCAAGACCGAGCTCGGCAAGGGCGTCGGCACCGCCGCCCGCCTCACCGGCGCCGACCCGGCCGTCCTCGCCAAGGCCGCCGAGAGCCCGCAGGGGCTGCACAGGCTGCCCGCCGAGCAGGCCGCGCCGATCGTCCAGGCGTACTCCGACGCCCTGCACACCGTGTACCTGTGGACGATCCCGGTGGCGGCGGTCGGCCTGGTGGTCGCGCTGTTCCTCAAGCAGGTGCCGCTGCGCGACACCGCCCGGGCCGGCTCCACCGACATGGGCGAGGGCTTCGGGCAGCCGACCACCAGCGACTCCGACCCGCACCTGGAGTACGCCGTCTGCAAGATCGTGCGCGGCGTCGACCTGAGCACCGTCCGCTCGATCGTCGGCACCGCCGACACCGGCCTCGACCTCGCCGGCGCCTGGGCGCTGATGGAGGTCGCCGGGCACACCAAGGCGGTCGGCCACGCCTCCCTGGACCTCATCGCCGCCCGCAAACGCGTCCCGCCCGAGGTGCTGGAACCGGTCTTCGACCGGATGGCCATCGAGGGCTACCTCACCCGCGACGGCGACCGCCTCGCCCCCACCGAGGCCGGCAGCCGCGAGGTCCGCACCCTCGCCGGCGCCTGGTCGGACTGGCTCAACGCCCGTCTCGACGCCGACGCCGGCCGCCCCCGCAGCCCCCAGCTGCGCACCGCCGCCACCGCCATCGCCTGGCGCCTCCTCGTCGAGGACCTCACCAACGGCCTCCCGGGCCACGCCCGCCCCAAGGACGGCGCCCGGGTGTAGGGCCGCGTCAACTGTGCTCTGACGCAAGGTTGTTGCCGTTCGCGTACGCTACCGGACCGCCCCTGCGGGAACGCTCCGGGAGAGCGGAACCGGACGGGGAGGCACGGTGGGACGGACGGCGCGGGTGGCGGGGCGTGCGGCGGTGGAGGGGGTGATGGTGCTGGTGCTGGCGCTGGGGGTCTCGACCTGTACGGGGCGGGGTGGCGGTGGCGGAAGCGTCTGGAGTGACGGCGGGGCGTCCCTGCCGACGATCGTCGCACGGCCGGCGTCCACGGGGAGCGGGGTGGTGCTCTCGGAGCCGGCCACCAGGTCGGCGCAGTGGATCGTGGACGCGCTGGCCCAGCCCGACGCGAGCCCGGAGTCCTGCCCGGCACTCTCCCGGCAGGACATGATCGTGTTCGACGACGGAGCCGAGAGCCACCGCGCGGTCGTGGCGTGGCTGGGGGACGGCACGGTGGCGTGGCTGGGCGTGGTCGTGAGGGGTGACCATCCTGACAGCACGGTCATCGCCGTCGACTCGATCGACGCCGAGGCGGCCCGAGAATCCTCGGTGGGGGTCGGAAACGGAAGGCTCGTCACCTTCTTCGCCTTCCTCCCCGGCGCCCCGGGGAGGGTCGTGCTCCAGGACGACGACCACCGCTTCGGGCCGCCGCACCAGCGGACGGTGGACTTCGGCGGCGGCCGGGAGTTCACGATCGCCGCGTACGACCAGGTCCGCTAGGCGCGGGCCCGGCTACAGGCGGGTGGTGTCGAGGTCCAGGTCGAAGGGCGCCGGGAGGTGGACGGGCGTGCCGAAGGGGTGCGGGCCGCTCTCGGTCGCGTAGCCGAGGCGGCTCGGCTCGCTGTACAGCGTGCAGCTGCGGTTCTGCCGGTCGACGAGGAGGTAGAGCGGAGCGCCGTACTGGCCGTAACGGCGGCGCTTGACGACACGGTCGGTCTCCGCGTTGGACGGGGAGCTGACCTCGACGACCAAGAGGGTCTGGTCGGGCAGCAGCGCGCCCTCGGTCTTCGCGGCGAGGTCTGCGGGAACGACGGCCAGGTCGGGGACGTACCAGTTCTCGCTGCCGGGCAGGTCGAGATTGCCCGAGCCGGACACCAGGTCGAGCTGTTCGAGCCGGACGCTGAGCTGGCGACGGACGACCTCGGCGGCCGACTCGTGCGCCCACGACGGCGACATAGGGGTGATGACTCCCTCGACGATCTCGGTGCGGTTGCCCGCGACGTGCTGGATCGCATACTTCAAGGCCCGCTCAGGGTTGCTGACGGTGCTGTAGTCGTCAGGGATATGGGGTGCTGTACTCACGACGTCTCCTTCCCATCCGCGATTCTCCACCAGGCCGTGCGATCTCGCGGCCAGTCGGCAGGTTCAACGACCGGGGCCGATGAAGGTCACGCACCGGGTGCCCCCCGTGTCGTCCGGCGGGAGACTGGCCATAGGGGGCGTTGCACGGTTGGAGCGCAGCGATGGGCGGTGGGCGGACCCTCGCCGAGGTGATCGCCGCGGACGGGCCGCTGCCGCCGCGGGAGGCGGCGCGGGTCGGCGGTGAGGTGCTGGCCGCGCTGGTGCGGGGGCACGGGGCGGGGCTGGTGCACGGGGCCGTCGAGCCGTCGCGGGTGGTGCTGGAGGGGGGACGGGCGGTGCTCGGCGCGTTCGGCGCCGGGCCGTTCGAGGGCTCCCCCGGGTACGTGGCGCCGGAGCGGGCCGCGGGCCGGCCGCCCGGGCCCGAGGCGGACCTGTGGTCGCTGGGCGCGACGCTGTACGCGGCGGTGGAGGGCCACCCGCCGGGGGCCGGGCTGCCGCCCGCGCCGCACCGTGCCGGTCCGCTCGCGCCGGTCATCGCCTCGCTGCTGCGCGCCGATCCGGCGCAGCGGCCGGGCGCCGAGTGGACGGGGCACATGCTGGACCGGGTGGCCGCGGGCTTCACGGTCGGCGAGGCGACGGCCGAGGCATTGCCGAGCCGGGAGCCGGGCGGCGGGCCGACCGGGCCGGGGGTTGCCCCGCCTCCGGGTGGGCGTCCGGCGGCGGCGCGGCGGCCGGGGGCGGTGGTCACGGTGGTGGTGCTCGCGTTGGCGCTGATCGGCGGGGTGGTCTTCGCCCTGGTCGGCCGCGGTTCGCATCACCCGGCGGCCACCACGGCCCCGCCCACGCCGCCCGCGGCCACCGCACCGTCGACGCCCACGCCGCCCGCGGCCACCGCGCCGTCGACGCCCACGACGCCCGCGACCCCCACGACCCCCACGACCCCCGAAACGCCCTCCCTCGGGACGCCCTCCACCCCGGAGCCCACGACTCCGACGCCCGCCCCCGAGACGCCGTCGCCCCAAGCCCCGTCGACCGCCCCGCCGCAGACCCCCGGGCCCGCGGTGCCGCCCGGCTACGTCGAGACCAAGGACCCGGCGGGCTTCAGCTTCGCCGCCCCCACCGGCTGGACGCGCACCGACAACGGCATGGGCGCGGGTGACTACTCGCCGGACAGCGGCGGCCACGTGCTGCGCTTCGTCGTCGCCGCCAACCCGTCCGGCCAAACCCCCCTCGACGGCTTCCGCCAGACCGAGCGCTCGCTCGCCCAGCAGGGCGGCTACACCCCGATCGACCTGCGCGCCAACACCTTCCAGGGCAACCCGGGCGCCTACTGGGAGTTCACCTTCGGCCAGGCCCACCTGGGCGCGCAGTCCTTCCTCGCGCCGAACGGCACCGAGTACACCGTCTACCTGTCCGTCCCGGACTCCGACTGGGCCTCCTACCAGCCGGTCCTCGCCACCGCGCTGAGCACCTTCACGATCCCGTAGCGGCCCGGTTCAGGGCCCGATCTCCTCGATCCGGCGGCCGTCGACCCAGGCCGACCAGCCGTTGGAACAGACGATGTGCGCCCAGTCCCCGGCGCGCTCCAGCACCTGCAGCTCCACCCGGCCGTCGATCCGGGTGACGGCCGTGAGCGACGGGTCGGGGGCCGTCCAGGCGGACATCCCGCCGGACGGGACGCGGTGCGTGGGGCGGAAGGCGGGGGCGCCGGGCGGGCCGGACGGCGGGAGCCCGGGCGCGCGACTGAACGCCCCCGACGCCGCCCCCGACGCCGCCACCGCCACCGCCACCGGCTCCGCCTTCGGCCGGTAGACCTCCTCGGGCAGCCTCAGGTCCGGGATCGGGCGCAGGAACGCGTCGGCCAGGTTGCAGGCCTCCACCACGCCGAGCGCCCGCAGCCCGAAGCGGACGGTCGACCAGTCCTCGCGGGCCCGGGTGAGGCCCTGGCTGACCAGCGCCCAGACGGTCGGTTCGGTCACCACGAAGAGGACCACGTCCTCCTGGGCGACGGGCCGGCCCGCCTCGTGGCCGACCACCTGGACGTCGTGCAGCGAGAGCAGGCTGATCCAGGTGAACAGGGTGCCCGCGAAGGTCGCCAGGGTGAGGCCGAGCTCGTACGCCGCCGGCTCGCCCGTCCCGGCCCGTTCGAGGTACCCGGCCTCCTGGTACCGGCGCAGTTCCCGTTCGGCGAGGGCCGCGGTGACCGGCGGCAGGGTCGCGCCGGTCCGTCCGCCGGGGTGCAGCTGGGAGGCGAAGAGCTCCGCGACGGCGTGGCTGATCCACCGCCGGTCGGCGACGCGCTGGGCGTCCTGCTGGGCCTCCAGGAGGTCCGACAGGGAGAGGGTGACCGGCGCGGGATCCGGCCGCCGCCCGGCGAAGGAGCGGAAGAAGGCGGTCTTGTAGGCGTCCACGAGCACCAGCAGGAAGGCCAGTTGCTCGGCGGTCAGCTCCTCCTCCGGCAGCGGCATCGGCTGCCCGCCGGAGAACTGGACCTGGAGCTGCACCCACCAGGCGAGGTCCTGCGGCGCGAACGGGGCGAGCAGCTCGTACCCGCCGTCGAGCCCGGGCCGCAGGCCGGCGAAGGTGCCCTCGCAGCGGCGGGACGCGTACAGCCGGCACTGGGTGGGCGCGCTGTCGAACAGGGCGCTGCGGGCGTCCACCACCCGGTCGGGGACGGCGAGCGGGAGCAGTGCCATCCGGACGACGGCGGCGGGCAGCTCGGTGAACTCCCTGAGCAGTTCGGCGACTTCGCGCACCGGTCCGGGGTCACCGGGTTCCGGGGCGGTCAGGTCGGCCAGCGGCGACAGCGGGCCGGGCGCGGGCAGGTCCAAGTGACGGGCCAGCGGCCCGAATTCGGCCCGCCGCAGCCGGATGGTGCGGGCCAGGCCGCCCGGTGAGGAGAGGTCGCCGGGTGCCGCGCCACCGGCGACTGCGGTACCAACGGCTTCGGTGTCCATGGCTCAACTTCCTTCCGCCGGTTCGCCTCCGCGCGCCGGTCCGTCCCCGCGCGCCGGCCCGGAGGCGATGCCCTTGGCCACGTTCCCGGCCTGTCCGCCGGCCGCCTGCGCGAGGTGTCCGCCGAGGTCGCCCAGGCCGGGGCCGGGCAGGGCGTGGAAGGCGGGGGCCATCGGGCCGGTCTGCTGGACGATGGCCGTCAGGTTGGAATCGACCTGCTCGGCCAGGCCGGTGATCGAGGTGCCGAACTTCTGCGCCGACAGGGCCTCCATCTGGGTCGGGGTGTAGACGCCCTTGCCGCAGTCGCTCAGGAACGCCTTCATGTCGAGGACCCGCTGGTAGGCGGCGGGGTCGGCGCCCTTGTAGTACATGAGCGGTTCCAGCTTGGTGGTGATGTCCTTGGCCACGCCCCGGGCGGTCTCCTGCAGCGCGCTGCCCGGGCTGAGTTCGACCGGGGTCATGTACGCCTTGTAGCTGGTCACCGAGCCGGTCTGGGCGGCCCACTTGGGGTCGGGCGGGTAGTCGAGGGCGTTGTTCTTGAGCACCGGGAGGTCCTGGTACGCCTCCGGGTGCTTGCTCTGGGTCACGGCCTGCAGGGCCTTGTCCGCGTCCTCGATCGTGCCGCCGGTGGCGGTGGCGTACGCCTGGTTGTACGCCTTCTGGAACGCCGCGTTGGCCTTCGGGGCGCTCACCGGCACGCCGTTGAGCTCCAGTTGGGAGGTGGCCTTGAACTGCTTGAGCTCCTCCAGCAGGTCGTCGGCCCGCAGCGAGGTGGGCGGGACCTTCTCCAGGTCCGCCAGGGTGCGGCGGTAGGCCATCTGGTTGAGGGCCAGGTCGCGGTCCATGCCGACGGTGCCCAGGCTCTTGGCGTTGCGCATGTCGATCAGGTCGCCGGTGGTCAGCGGCCGTCCGCCCCTGGTGAAGCCCTGCGCGTTCAGGGCGGCGACGGTGTCCTCCTGGGCCTTCGTCAGTACCGGGTTGAGGACCTCGGCGTACTGGCCCTGGACCTCCAGGGGGACGGTCTTGAGGGTGGCCTTGCCCTGGTACAGGAGGTTGATGTCGACGGCCTTCTGCGTGAGGGCCTGCTGGGCGGCGGCGATCTCGGCCGCGCTCGCGCCCTGCGCCTTCAGGGTGTTGAGGTTCTGCGCCATCTGCTGGAACTCGTCCGCCGCCTTGCGCCCGGCGGCCTGTTCGGTGAGGTAGGCGGCGTCGACGGCGGGCGTGGCGGTCGGGACCGGGCCGGGCGGCGGCCGGCCGCCGGGCAGCTTGCTCAGCGCGGAGGCCTCGGTGGCCGCGTCCGTCGCCGCCGGGCCGATGTTGCGGATGCCGAGCCCGTGCAGCCCGACGGCGTTGCCGAGGTCCTGGACGAAGGCGAGCGCGATCCCGAGCCGACTGCCCTGCGGGGCCGGGCTGTTGGGGTCGACGACCTGGCCGATGGTGGCCTGGTAGGCGGCCTGCAGGGTGTTGATCGGCAGCACCGCGTTCGCCGTGCCGAGCAGGGCGTGGCCGATCCCGCCCTCCTGGTAGCCGACGCCGAAGCCCTGGACGGCGTTGCGGCCGACCATGAACGCCCCGAGCTGGGCGGCGCCGGCGGCGGTCAGCGGCACCGCGAACGGGGCCAGCAGCAACTCCCCGGCGATGGCGACGTGCTGCCAGCCGACCGCGGCGGCCTCGTGCTCCTGGGCCGCGATCGACTCCAGCTCGGCGGCGGCCGCCTCGCTCTCGGCGCGGCCCTGGGCCTGGGTGAGCAGGGCGGTGCTCAGCTGCCGCAGCCCGCCATCGGTGTCGGTGCCCGGGGCTCCGCTCTCGATCTGCCGCAGCACCCGGTTGGCCATCTCGAACTGGCCGGGCGGCAGGTGGTCGATGAGGTTGCTGAGGTAGTTCTCGCGGGCCTCGACGCCGTCGAGCCGGTGCAGGTAGTCGGTGTAGTCGCGGTCGGTGGCCGCGGCGGCGGCCTGCATCTTGACCATGCCGTCGTCCCGGATCCGCTCCCGCTCCGCGTCGCCGGCCACGTCGGCGGCCGGGACCATCGCCTCCAGGCTCTGGAGGGCCTGCAGCTGGTCGGGGGTGAGGCCCTGGGCGGGGTCGAGACCCGCTTTGAGGGTCTGCAGCTGCTGCCAGTACGAGGGGTCGTACATGTTGGCGCCGTCGAGCGCGGCGAGCCGGTTCCGGATCGCCTGGGCGGGGTCGGGTGCGGGCGGCGCGGCGGCGGGTGCGGGTGCCGGGGCGGGGGGCCGGCCGGGCAGGGGCTGGGCGTCCCCGCTGGGCCCTTCGTCCAGGGGCTCGGGGCCGGGTGGCAGGTCGGGGAGCAGCGGTGCCGGCTCGTCGGGTGGCAGTGCCGGGAGCGGGCCGGCGTCCACCGGGAGGTCCGCCCGCGTGCCGGGCAGCGTCAGCGCCGGATCCGCCAACCCTTGTGCGTGGCGCCAGTTGAGGTACTGGTTGAACTCGGCGTCGGTGGGCGGATCGGGGTAGCCGGGGTGGGTGGCGCGCCAGCGCTGGAAGGCCGGGTCGTCCAGCAGGCCCTGGATCCAGTTGTTGATCGCCTGGCGGTCGCCGGGCGGCAGGCCCGGCTGCGGCTGCCACGGCGCGCCACCGCCGCCGTCCGGGCCCTTCGTGTCCGGGCCCTCCGTGTCCGAGCCGCCCGCCAGGGACCCGGCGAGGTGGCCGAGGAACGAGCCCAGGATGCCGCCCGCGCCGGCCGCGACCGCCCCGACCGCGGAGTACCTCAGTACCGTGCTGCTGCCGGTGCAGCCCAGCCAGGACTGGCCCCGGAGCTTGCATTCGAGCTCTCCGCCGTCGTCGGCGTGGGCCGGGACGGCGTCGGTGATCCCGTGCAGGACCAGGACGGTGCCGACGAGCAGCAGGAGGCAGGCGGTGGCGGGCGGGCCGGTTCGGGTGGTGGCGAGCAGGGCGGCGGCCGCCGCGAGGACTCCGGCCAGGACGAACTTGGCGGCGGTGTCGGTGACGAACGTGGCGACGATCAGCGACGCGGCGGAGCCGAGCATGCCGACCGTCATTCCGGTGGCCCCGGTGATCCGGTGGTGGCGGGTCGGGGCGACCTGTTTGACCAGCGCCGACCAGATCCGTCGCAGGAAGGTCGACACGATGCTCCCGAGCACGGTCGGCGCGCCGGCCAGCACGCCGACGGCCAGCACCGCGCCGGCCGCCGGCGGGACGACCTGGGCGGCCAGCAGCGCGACCGCCGCACCCCACAGCAGGTGGACACCGGACGCCCGGTCGCCCCGGACCAGCCCGGCGAGGGTGCGTGGCAGAGCCCGCAGGTCGGCGAGGAAGCGGGCGGTGCCGACCGCGTGCCAGTAGCCGAGGACGCCGAACAGGACGGTGGTGACCAGCCCCCAGAAGAGCGCTCCCTGGAAGAAGTTGCCGTGGCTGGTGGCCGGCGCCCCGTGCGGCACCTTCCGCCAGCCGCCGTAGCGGACGGCGATCAGGAAGACGTTCACGACGTAGCCGACCACGCCGCCGACCACCGCCCCGGTCACGGCGGACCAGACGTGCTCGCGCAGCCACCGGGGCAGCTGCCGGGCGACGTCGCCGAGGGTGGGGACGGTCCGCGGGGCCGTGACCGTGGTCATCTCAGCGCTCCGTCCGGTCGACGATGACGAACCCGCCCGCGTACGGCTGGTCGGAGGTGCGCACCCGCAGCACGGCGTTGCCCGCCGAGGCGAAGCAGGCCGTGGTGGTGCTCCCGGGCTCCAGCCGCGGCGATCCGACGGCGGCGGCGGGCAGCGTGTACGGCACCGGGTCACCGTTGCGCAGGGTCACGCAGCCGTGCGCGGGGACCCGCAGGTACTGCGGGTGGAACCGGCCGTCCAGCACCAGGGCGCTCGGGCCGGGCGCCACCCGCTCGCCGGCCCGCACCGGCGCCGGGGTGCCGAACGGCCGCTGCCAGACCACCAAGGCGAGCAGGACGGCCAGCAGCGCGTAGGCGGTGGGGTGCGGCCCGATCTCGCGCAGCCGGCGGACGGTGCGTTCGGGGTCGGCGACCAGCAGGCCCAGCGGCGCGCCGTAGGCCAGGTGCCCGGCGTAGGCGATGGAGATCAGGCCCGCGCCGCGGAGGTCGTAGACGCCGGCGACGGGCGAGGCCACCGCCAGGGTCTCGATCATCAGTCCCCAGACGAGGGCCCACTGCCAGCGCCGGCCGGAGGCGAGGACGGCGTAGGCGATCCCGAAGCCGATGCCGTTGGAGAAGTGGAACGCCCAGCCGAGCAGCCCGGTGCGCGGGCTGGAGGAGGCCGTGCCCAGGGCCAGCACGCCGTAGGTGTCGACGGGGGCGAAGAGCCGGACCCCGGCCAGCGCGAACGGCACCCGGAAGAGGTCGTAGCCGAAGGTGCCGATCAGGCCGCCGACCGTCCCGACCACGAGCGCCCGGTGCACCCGGGCCAGGTGCGTCCGGCGGGCGCTCCACACGCCGATGGCGGCGAGCAGCGCCAGGCCCGGCACGGTGACCGACCAGAACCAGACGGCGAACGGCGCCGGCCCGTACGCCCAGGCCAGCAGGGGGGTGACGGGGAGCAGGCCGAGCAGCGCGCAGAGGGCCCCGACACCTCGCCCACCGGGCCCGGCGGGGGCCCGGACCATCGGACTGTCCACGGTCGAGGTGTGCTGTTCTCCTCGTGCCCGTTCGGCCATACCGGGGTTCCGATCCGACCTTCTCCTGCCACGATTCCACCGGCGGGTGACCCACGGCAACCGGTGACCGAGGGCTACTGCTCACCCAGGGCCATCGGGTGACCGAGGGTTACAGCTGCCAGACCCGGATCGTGCCGTCCCGGCTCGCCGAGACCGCGCGGCGGCCGTCCGGGGTGAAGGCCACGGCGTCGACGTTCCCCGTGTGGCCCTCGTAGCGGCCCAGCTCCCGGCCGTCCCCCGGGTCGACCAGCCGGACGCGGTTGTCGACGCCGAGGGTGGTGAGCAGGTCGGCGTCGTAGTGGTCGGTGCCGCTCCCGGTCAGCAGCCGCCGGCCGTCCGGGGACACCGCCAGGCAGAGCAGGTTCCCCGCTCCGACCTCGAAGCGGCCGGTCTGCGCGCCCGTGACCGGGTCCCACACGTGCAGCAGGTTGTCCATGGTGGTGGCCACGAGGAGCTCGCCCCGGACGGCGAAGCCGACGCCGGTGACCGCGAACAGCCCCTCGCCGAACCGGCGCAGCTCCCGCCCGCCCTCCACGTCCCACAGCCGGACCTGGTCGGCGCCGAACTCGTACTGGGCGCAGCCGGTCAGCAGGTGCCGGCGGTCCGGGGAGAACGCGACGGCGGTGACGTCCGCGGTGTGCCCCGGGAGGCGCCGCAGCTCCTGCCCGGTCGCCGGGTCCCAGCAGCGCACGGTGTGGTCCCCGCAGCCGGTCGCCACCAGCCGGCCTTCCGGGGAGAAGGTGGCGGCCAGGCAGCCCTGCTCCTGCCCGTGGAGGCGGCGCAGCTCCGTCCCGGTGTCGGTCTCCCACACCACCGCCGGGCCCCAGACGCCGCCGGACACCGCGAGTCGGCCGTCCGGGGACAGCGCCGCGCACTGCACGCCGTCCTCGTGCGCCGCCCAGTGCCGGAGCTCCGCGCCGGTTTCGAGGTCCCAGAGCCGGAGGGTGCGGTCCTCGCTGCCGGAGAGGAGCCGGTGCCCGTCGCGGGAGACGGCGAGGCAGGTGACGGCCGCCGTGTGGCCGGTCAGGACGGACGGCCCGGACGGCGGGCTCGGGGGCGCCGGGCTCGCCGGAGGCGGGCTCGGGGGCGGCTCCGGCGGCGGGCCGGGCGGGGGTCCCGGGGGTGGGCCGGGCGGTGGGCCCGGGGGTGGGCCCGGCGGCGGGCCGGTGGGGGGTGTCGCGTCAGCCGGCATGTCGCGCTCCAGCACGAGGAGGGAACCCGCCCGCGACCACTGTCGACGCTACGCCTCCCCGGGCCCGCGCGCTCCACCCGTTCAGCGGCGGTGGCAGCGGGCCCGGCTGGGTACACATGGCCAGCTCGTACCCAGACGACCGAGGGAGCAGCACCACCATGGACAAGGACCAGCTGGCCCACCTGGAGCAGCGGATCAGCCACCTCATCACGGTGACGAAGTCCGTCACCACCGACGATTACGAGGACCTGCGCAAGATCATCCACCGGCCGGGGTACACCACCCCGGCCGAGTGGGCGCTCCTCCTCAGCACCGTCGACGGGCTGATCCGGCAGACCGAGATCGTGGCCGAGGCCCGCAAGGGCCTGATGGACGGCGCCAGGGCGGTCGAGACCGGCTGATCCCCGGCCGGGCGGAGGCCCGCAGGGCCCTCGCGAGTGGAGGACCGCCGACCGGCGGAACCGATGGCCTCGGTTCCGCCGGTCGGCGTTTCGGCGTTTCGGCGTTTCGGCGTTTCGGCGTTTCGGCGTTTCGGCGTTTCGGCGTTTCGGCGTTTCGGCGTTTCCGGCCGGCCTCCGCCCGTCGGCGTTCCGCCGGTCAGCCCGCGAGCGGCGGGTTGAGCCGGGCGAAGCCCTCCTGGCGGCGGTACGGGAAGTACGGGTACGGCGCGGTGCGGGCGCTCGCCGCGTCCAGGCGGGCCACCTGGTCGTCCGTCAGCGACCAGCCGATGGCGCCGAGGTTCTGCCGCAGCTGCTCCTCGTTGCGGGCGCCGATGATGACCGAGGAGACGGTGGGCCGGCGCAGCAGCCAGTTGATCGCGACCTGCGGGACGGTCCGGCCGGTCTCGGCGGCGACCTCGTCGAGCGCGTCGACCACCCGGTACAGCAGCTCGTCCTCGACCGGCGGGCCGTAGTCGGCGGTGTCGTGCAGCCGGCTGCCGGCCGGGAGCGGGTGGCCGCGCCGGATGCGGCCGGTGAGGCGGCCCCAGCCGAGCGGGCTCCAGACCAGGGCGCCGACGCCCTCCTCCTGGGCGAGCGGCATGAGCTCCCATTCGTAGTCGCGGCCGATCAGGGAGTAGTAGACCTGGTGGGCGGCGTAGCGGGGGCGGCCGTGCCGGTCGGCGAGGGCGAGGGACTTCATCAGCTGCCAGCCGGAGAAGTTGGAGACGCCGGTGTAGCGGATCTTGCCGGCCCGGACCAGGTCCTCCAGGGTGGCGAGCACCTCCTCGATCGGGGTGGCGGCGTCGTAGGCGTGCAGCTGGAAGAGGTCGAGGTGGCCGGTGCCGAGGCGGCGCAGCGCGTCGTCGACGGTGCGGATCAGCCGGGCCCGGGAGGTGCCGGCGTCCTGCGGGCCGTCGCCGGTCGGGAGGCCGGCCTTGGTGGAGATGAGCACCTGGTCGCGGCGGCCGCGCACGGCCTGGCCGAGGACCTCCTCGGAGGCTCCGTCCGAGTAGACGTCGGCGGTGTCGAAGAGGGTGACCCCGGCGTCGATGGCGATGTCGAGCAGGCGGCGGGCCTCCTGGACGTCGGTGGTGCCCCAGGCGCCGAACAGCGGGCCGCTGCCGCCGAAGGTGCCGGTGCCGAGGCTGAGCGCGGGGACCTTGAGTCCGGAGGCGCCGAGGCTGCGGTATTCCATGGTGGTGGCGTCGCTGGTCATGCGTGTGCTCCCCTCGAAGCCCCTAATGGGACTCCAGTTCCGTTAGGATGTCTCGAAGCTAGCAGACTCCGCCCGACTAATGGAACAGGAATCCCGTTAATGGCCGTCGAGCCCCCCACCCCCGGCACCGCCCGCCCCGGCGGACGGACCGCCCGGGTCCGCGCCGCCGTCCTGCGGGCCGCCGAGGACGCCCTGGTCGAGCACGGCTTCGCCGGGCTGGACCTCGGCGACCTCGCCCAGCGGGCCGGGGTCGGCCGCACCACCGTCTACCGCCGCTGGGGCAGCACCACCGCCCTGGTCGCCGACCTGCTGACGGACATGGCCGAGCAGTCGCTGCCGCGCGCCCGCACCGGCTCGCTCGCCGGGGACCTGCGGGCCAACGCGCAGCTCGTCCGGCGCACCCTCGCCGACCCCCGGCAGGGCGCACTGTTCCGCGCCGTCCTCGCCGCCGCGAACGGCGCCCCGGGCACCGCCGACCCGGGCACCGCCGAGGCGCTGCGGCGCTTCTACCTGCGCCGGGTCGAGGAATGGGCGCCGTGCGTCACGGAGGCCGTCGAGCGCGGCGAACTCCCGCCGGGCACCGACGCGTTCGAGGTGATCCGGGCCGTCTCCGCGCCGCTCTACTACCGGATGCTCACCACCGGCGAACCGCTCGACGAGGCCGCCGCCGACCGCGCGGCCGCCGCCGCCGAGGCCGCCGCCCGGGCGGGGGCGTACGTGCGGCGCTGAAACGCGGACGGCCGGACGACGCGGGTGCGTCGTCCGGCCGTCCGGTGCGGCGATCGGTCAGTCCTCGTCGGACTCCTCGTCCAACTCCTCGTACTCCTCGCGCAGTTGCTCCAGCAGGCTCGACCAGAGGTCCGACCTGTCCGGGCCCTGGCCCAACTGCCCGACCAGCGCCTCGAATTCGTCCAGCGCGGCCGCGGCATCACCGCCGGTGATCCGCTCCCCGAAGCTCGCCAGCAGACCGAGGGCGCCGATCACCTCGGGCAGCGAGTCGGCGGCCCAGCCGCCCAGGCCCTGCCCGGTGGTCCAGCCGTCCGAGTTGTAGATCTGCACGACGCCGCACTCGCCGTCCACCATCAGGTGCCATTCGTCGAACGCGCCGACGCAGTACGCCACGCCCGCCGGCTCGTCGTCCTCGGGATCGCGGGCGTACAGCTCGTCCTGGTCCGCCTCCCACAGGCCGCGCTCGGGCAGGCTCGTCGAGTCGTAGCCGGCGAAGTCGAGCTCGACGGCCGGCACACCGACCTCCGCCAGGAACGCCCGGGCCCGCTCCGACTCCAGCTTCTCCGGCAGCACCTCGGGCCGCCACAGCGTGCCCGGCCCGAAGCAGGACTCCAGCCAGGCGGCGGTGGGATTGCGCGCGGCGGCCAGCAGTTCGGCGTGCGCGGTCACGGCCTCGGTCTCGGTCATCGATACATCTCCCCCGGTCAGAGCGGTGCGGCAGGGATCATCCAAGCGCACCGCACCGACAGCGGACGCCACCGGGTGGCCGCCCGACACGCCACCGCGCCCTGCCGGACGGATCCGGCAGGGCGCGGTGGTGCGTGGTCGTCCACGTCGTACGGTCTAGAACCAGTCGTCGTCGTTCTCGTAGTAGTTGTTGACGACCACCTCGGGCCCGTCGTCGCTCAGCGCCTCGCCGATCAGCATGCCGCCGACCAGGCCGGCCGCGCCGGCGCCGATCATGGCGCCGGTGCCGAAGCGGCGGCCCTCCGGCTGGCCCTGGCCGGGCACCTGCGGGTGGCCCTGCTGGACCGGCTGCGGGTAGCCGGCCTGCGGCGGGGTGTAGAACGGCGGGACGGTGGTCTGCACCCGCTGGGCGCAGGCGGCGCAGGCCTCGATCTGGCGCGGCACGCCCCACTGCGGCGACCACAGCACCGCCGTGGAGCCGAGGCCGTGCGAGGGGTCGAAGAAACACGTCACGGGAGAGCTCCCTGTTGCTGCGGGCTGGGTCTGCGGGGCGACGGCGGGCACGGCCGCCGCCGCAGGCGCGGCGGGCGCGGCTACGGGCGCGGCCGCAGCGGCGGGCGCGGCCGGCTGGAGGACGTCGACGCCGAAGTCGGTGGCGATCCCGGCCAGGCCGGAGGCGTAGCCCTGCCCGACCGCGCGGAACTTCCAGTCCGCGCCGTGCCGGTACAGCTCGCCGAAGACCATCGCGGTCTCGCTGCCGGTCTCGGGCGTCACCTCGTAGCGGGCCAGCTCCGGTCCGCCGTCCGCGTCGGTGAGCCGGACGTACGCGCCGCGGACCTGCCGGAAGGTCTGCCGGCGGGCCGTCGCGTCGTAGATCGCGACCGCGAAGACGATCTTCTCGACCCCGGCGCCGACGTCGGCCAGCCGGACCTCGATGCCCTCCCGGTCCCCGCCGACCGCGCCGGCCCCGCCCTGGTGGCGCACCGAACCGTCCGGGCTCTGCAGGTTGTTGAAGAACACGAAGTGCAGGTCCGAGAGCACCTTGCCGCCCGGCCCGCACAGCAGCGCGCTGGCGTCCGGGTCGCAGCCGGCGTCCGCCGTCCAGCCGAGGCCGATCCGGACCGCGCGCAACCCGGGGGCCAGTTTGCTCAGCGAAACGTTGCCGCCCTTCGTCAGGGCCACACCCATGGGACTTCCTCCGTGCCGGTTACCGCCGTATCTCCGTTCGAGGACGACAACGCTGTCGAGCCCGGGCCGGTTCCCGGCAAGGACGCGTCAGTACCGGACGGGCAGTTCCAGCAGGCCGCGGGCCCGCAGGGTGGGCCGGTGGCGCAGCCGTTCGACCGGCACGTCGAGGGCGAGGGCGGGGAAGCGGCGCAGCAGCGCGGTGAGCGCGAGGGCGGTCTCCATCCGGGCCAGCGGCGCGCCCAGGCAGTAGTGGATGCCGTGCCCGAGGGCGAGGTGGCCGTTCTCGCGGCGGCGCAGGTCGAGCCGGTCGGGGTCGGTGAACTGCTCGGGGTCGCGGTTGGCGGAGGCCAGGGCGAGCAGCACGGTCTCCCCCTTCGGGACGGTGACGCCGCCTATGGTGACGTCCTCGCGGGCGAAGCGCCGGATGGCGAGCGGGGCGGGGCCGTCGAAGCGGGCGAACTCCTCGACGGCGCCGTCGATCAGCCCGGGTTCGGCGCGCAGCGCGGCGAGCTGGTCGGGGTGGGCGAGCAGGGCGAGGACGGCGTTGCCGATCAGGTGGACGGTGTTCTCGTAGCCGCCGAAGAGGATCAGGAACGCGAGCGAGGTCAGCTCGTCCTCGCCGAGCCGGTCGCCGCCGCCGTCCTCGTCGCGGACGGCGATCAGGTCGGAGAGCAGGTCGTCGCCGGGGTGGGTGCGCTTGCGCTCGATCAGGCCGGTGAAGAAGCCGAGCATGGCCTTGACGGCGCCGCGGGCCTGTTCGGGGCGGGCCGGGTCCGGGGTGATCAGGGCGTCGGTCCAGGCGCGGAAGTCCTGGCGGGCGTCCTCGGGGACGCCGAGCAGGTCGCAGATGACGGTGATCGGCAGCGGGGCGGCGTAGTCGGCGATCAGGTCGGCGCGGCCCAACGGCTCGATCTTGTCGAGCAGTTGGTCGGCGATGCGCTCGACCGGGGCGTGCAGGGCGGCGACCCGGCGCGGGGTGAAGGCCTGGGAGACGAGGCGGCGGATCCGGGTGTGGTCCGGCGGGTCCATGTTGAGCAGGTTGGCGTCGAGCGCGGGCGGCAGCGCGAAGCCGCGGTAGTTGCCGGGCGCGGCGTGCGCCTTGTCGAGGGCGAGCCGGGGGTCGGCGAGGGCCTGGCGGACGTCCGGGTAACGGGTGACCAGCCAGACCGGCAGGCCGTCCGCGCCGAGGACGCGGTGCGCGGGGGCTTCGGCGCGCAGCCGGGTGTAGCCGCCGTAGGGGTCGGCGATCAGGGCCTTGACGGTGGGATCGAGGGGTGTCACCCGCTCAGCCTACGGGCAGGGCGGGGAGGTCCGGCGGGGCACCCTGGCGGGGCGTCAGGCCCGGACTTATTGTCAGGGAACATGACATGTCTTCGCCGCGCCGCCGGACTGGCCGCCGCCCTCACCGGTACGCTCGCCGCCCTGCTGACCCCGGCCGTCGCCCAGGCCGCCCCCGCCTCCTGCCCGCCCGCCACTGCCGGAGCTGTCGCGCCGGACGCCGAACAGGCCCGGCTCCAGGACGGCCGCACCGCCGCCTTCACCGAACGCTCCGGCCTGGACGGGCTGCTGCACGCCTTCCCCGCCGCCCTCTGCGCCGCCCGCGACGCCGACCAGGCCGCACAGCTCGCCGCCGACTGGGGCCACGCGCTCTGGCAGGCCGGCGTGGACCGCGCCCAGGGCCGCCGCCCCGGCGGCGAGCTGCCCGCCCTCGACGACCGCCCGCTGTACTGGACCAGGCTCGCCATGACCCTCCGACTGGCCGACTGGCAGCCGGACTTCACCATCGACCACGACGCGCTCCGGGCCCGCTTCGAGGACGCCTCGCGCGGCCTCGACGACGGCTTCACCACCACCCCCGGCATCAACGGGATCAACGGGATCAGGCGGATCTTCGTCAGCGGCTTCGACCCGTTCGGCCTGGACACCGAACCCCGCCGCGCCAACCCGTCGGGCGCCGCCGTCCTGCAGCTGCACGGGCAGCGGATCACCCTCGCCGACGGCAGCACCGCCGAGGTCCGGGCCGTCCTGCTGCCCGTCCGCTACGCCGACTTCGACGCGGGCATCGTCGAACGCGCCTACCGCCCGCACCTGGAGCCCGGCCCGCAGGCCGCCGACCTGATCACCAGCATCAGCCAGGGCTACCCCGGCGTGTTCACCCTGGAGGCCTGGGCCGGCCGGGCCCGCTCCGCCGACCCGGCCACCGACAACCTCGGCGCGCTCTCCGGCGGCACCCGCCAGCACCCGGTGGACGCCCCCGGCCTGGACGCCGGGCCCGAGTTCATCCGCACCAGCCTGCCCACCGACGCCATGACGGCCGTCCAGCAGCCGTACCCGGTGTACCTCAACACCTCCGTCACCGAGATCCCCGCAGGCGGCGGCGACGCCGTCGACCGCGAGGACGGCCCGACCCCGGACTCCCGCGCCGTCGCCGGGGGCGGCGGCGGCTACCTCTCCAACGAAGTCGCCTACCGCTCCAACCGCCTGCGCCTCGACCTCGCCCCCGACCTCCCCGGCGGCCACCTGCACACCCCCGTCCTCACCGGCCTGCCGGCGCGCCAGGACCTCGTCACCGCCCCCGAGTTCGAGCACAACGAGGCAGCCGTCGCGGCCCAGGTCCGGGCGATCCTGAGCAGCGCGATCCGCTGACGAGTGCTGTTCACGGTTTCGCGAGGACGTGGTGCGCCACGAAAAGAGAAAGGAGCGGCCCGCAGGTGGGGGTTCCGAGCGCCTTCGACAGCGGTCGGGGTGCGGGCAGCGGGAGGCGAGGCCGAGGTCGGTGATCCGGCTACGCGGGCCCGGCGAAGGGGGTGCCGGCCGCGCGGGCGCGGGAGGCCGCGATCTCGGCGTAGGCGGCGTCGCGGTCCGCCCAGTGCGAGCCCTCGACGGACTTGCCGCGCTCCAGGTCCTTGTACACCTGGAAGAAGTGGGTGATCTCCAGCAGGTCGAACTCGCGCAGGTCGCCGACGTCCTGCAGGTCCCGGTAGCGCGGGTCGCGGGCCGGCACGCAGAGCACCTTGTGGTCCGGTCCGCGCTCGTCGCGCATCACCCACACGCCGACCGCGCGGCAGGTCCGCACGCAGCCGGGGACGGCCGGCTCGCCGCCCAGCACCAGGGCGTCCAGCGGCTCGCCGTCGCCGCCGAGGGTGCCCTCGACGTAGCCGTAGTCGGCCGGGTAGGCGGTGGCTGTGAAGAGGGTGCGGTCGAGCCGGATGCGGCCCGCCGAGAAGTCCATCACGTACTTGTTCCGCGACCCCTGCGGGATCTCGATCATCACCTCGAACTCCACCGCGACCTCCTCCTCGGCGCCCGGGGACGGCTCCTGGGGAGATTGTCCGCCGTTCGGGGCCACCCGGCACCCGCCCGGCACGGCCGTTTCACCGCCTCCCGCCGTTCAGGGACGTCCACCACCGTCCCCGCCCATGGGGAGCCGGCGGGTCACCGCGCTGGACCACCACCGCGCGGAGGCGGACAGCCGCAGGGCCGCCCACCGGGAGCCGGGTGGTGCGACTGCTGCCCGGCGGCCGGTTCGAACGCGGCTCGCTGCTCTCCGACCCGCGGGCCCCCGCGCCGTGAGCGAGTGCCGCTATCCGACGACCGGCAGCTCCAGGAAGGACGGCCGGGCGCCGCCGTGGCCGATCAGGTAGCTCGCCCGGCCGTCCGCAGGCAGCAGTTCGAAAGAGTCGGGGTTGGCGGCCGCGACGGTGAGGCGGATGCGGTCGCCGGCCCGGAACAGAGCCGCGACCGGCTGCAGGTCGAGGACCACCCGCTCGGGCCGGCCCTGCGGGAACGGCCGGGCGTCCTCGGCCGCGTAGCTGCGCGGGGTGCGCAGGCGGCGCCAGTCGGGATTGTCGTCGCCGGCCAGCGCACGGTCGTCCAGGGCCAGTTGGCCTTCCGTCAGATAGGTGACC
The DNA here is from genome assembly GCF_049543595.1 of Kitasatospora sp. NPDC094028. Classification (NCBI taxonomy): domain Bacteria; kingdom Bacillati; phylum Actinomycetota; class Actinomycetes; order Kitasatosporales; family Streptomycetaceae; genus Kitasatospora; species Kitasatospora sp. NPDC094028. Next base: position 68,306 of record NZ_JBMVFA010000023.1, read on the forward strand.
CGGCCGTCCGGGGCGACGTGCTCCAGGTAGACGTGCAGCGCGCCGTGCGCGGAGCCGGCCAGCCCGGTGACGTCGAGGGCGACCCGGCCGTTGCCGGTGACCCGGGTGTCGGCGGTCAGCGGCTCGGTGGTGTAGCTGAGCAGCTTGCCGTCCACGGCGGCGCGATCGTCGTAACTGACGGGCGCGGCCGAGAGGTTGGTGTTCCAGCGGTCGAGCGGGCCGGTCCCGGCGGTCGGGTCGAGGCGCAGCTGGTCGGTGCCGGCGGGGCGGCCGCCGTCCGGGTCGGGCCGCCGTCGACTGAGTGCGCCGGCTTCGCCGAGGTAGAGCCGGCGGGGGCGGGTGCCGGGCAGCGGCCAGTGCGAAGTGGTGCGCCAGGCACCCTCGTTGAAGGTGTAGTAGTGCAACTGCCGCTGCCCGTCCGGCCGGTCGCCGTCGCGGACGTAGCGGTCGAAGAACGCGTATGCCTGCTGGTTGAGTTGGGCGCGCTCCTGGTCGGTGAGGCGGCGTTCGGGCAGGAACGGGTCGGCGAGCCGGGAGGCGCCGTGGTTCCACGGGCCGAGCCAGGCCTCCTGGGTGTTGGCGAGGCCGGTGAACTGGGAGAGCGCGCCGTTGGCGGTGCCGGCGTCCAGCCAGCCGGTGAGGGTCAGCACGGGTACGCCGCCGTCCTCGACGGCCTCGGCCCGCTCGCCGACGCTGCCGGCCGTCCAACTCTTGGGCCCGTCCCGGTAGTCGCGGTACACGCCGGCGTGCGCCATCTCGACCAGGTTGGCGTTCCCGGCGTGCTCGGCGCGGGCCGCGGCGAGCAGGGCCGGCCCGTCCGGCCCGTCCACCGGGCGGGGCGTGGTGCCGATGAGACCGGTCTGCTCACAGACCTGCCGGGTCTGCTCGCTGGTCTCGCAGGTGGTGCCGGCGCGGCCGTCGAGGATGCTGAGCAGCAGCGCGTACGGGGCGATCCGGGGCTCGATGAGCAGGCCGCCGGGGCGCACCAGGTCCTCGTACGGGTCGAAGTCGTAGGAGATCGGGGCGGCGGCGGTGATGTGGTGGTCGCCGAGGCCGGTGGCGAGCATGGCGGTGTCGCCGCCGTAGGAGACGCCGGTGGTGCCGACCCGGCCGTTGGACCAGGGCTGGGCGGCGATCCAGTCGCCGAGCGGGCCGCTGTCGGCGGTGACCTGCTCGCCGAGCTCGGAGTCCAGGGTGCCGAAGGAGGCGCCGGTGCCGCGCAGGTCGGCGACGACATAGGCGTAGCCGCGGGCGTTCCAGGCCTCGGCGGTGCCGTTGCGGCCCTCGTCGGGCATGCCCGGGGCGACCCGGGCACGCCAGTAGCGCTGGGTGACCAGGACGGTGGGCAGCCGGGCGCCGGCCCGGGTGCCCTCGGGCAGGTAGACGTCGACGGCGAGGCGGACGCCGTCCGGCATCGCGACGTAGCGTGACCGCAGGTGCGGTTCGGCGGCGGGCGCGGCAGCCGCGGGCGCGGCGGCGAGGCCGAGCACGCCGGCGGTGGCGAGCAGCGCCGCCAGCGGGCGGCGGGACCGGCTCACCGGGCGGTCGCCTTCCGGGAGTCCCGCTCGGTGGCCCCGGTTTCCCGGGGATGACGCAACGACAGTTCGCTCATTCGACGACCCGGCCTCTCGCACGACGGAGTTCCTGGGCTCGTCCCCCGTCGCCGATGAGACCACGGCCGACCGGCGGCCCGCCATACCTCCGAGGGCCGATCCGCCCCCGAGCTGACCCTGAACCACCCCGCGCCCTGACTACCCCGCGACGCCGCCGAACTCGCGGACGGCGTCGGTGACGATCCCCTCCAGCCGGGCGTGGTGGGCGCCGCGCCAGTAGGCCTGCCCGCAGTCGCCGCACTGGGCGAAGGCGTCGTAGGAGCGCTCCGTCCCGTCGTGCAGCTGCTCGCGCACGGTCGTCTTGGCGACGCTGCGGAGCGTGCCGTTGCAGGTGGTGCAGCGGCTCCACGGCGCGAGCGGGGGCGCGAACCGGGAGAGCACGTCGCGCAGTTGCTCGGCGGGGCGGTGGCTGTAGACGTACGCGCCGGCGAACAGTTCGCGGCGGCGCAGCAGGCCGCGGTCCCGCGAGAGCATGACGCGCCGCTCGGCGGCCGAGCGGGCGGCGAGCGCGGCGTCGCCGATGTCCGGGTTCTCGTAGGCGGCGTCGATGCCGAGCAGGCGCAGCCGGCGGGCGAGGGTGCCGAGGTGGACGTCCAGCAGGAAGCGCGGCGCCTCGCCCGCCGGCTGCGGCCGGGCGACGGCCGCGACCGTGATCTCCTCGCCGTCCGCCGGCACGTGCCCGCCCGCCACCGGCCGGCCGTCCACCAGCAGCGCGCCGACCTCGGTCAGCGGCACGCCCAGCGACTCGACGACGTGTCCGAGCGTGGAGGTGCCGTCGGTACGCAGCTCGGAGCGCCCGGCCCGCCGGGGCGCGGAGACGAAGAGGTGCAGCTCAGGGGCGAAGTCGAGCCAGATCTGGGGTCGGTCCACACCGCCAGCATGCCAGCGGCGGCCGGGCGGTGGCCACCGGTTTCCGGCCGTCGCGCCCTCGGTCGGCCGGGTTCGACGGTGGCGAGCCGCGCGCATCCGCGAAGCCGGCCCCGGTGGAGCGTCGTCGGGAGACGGCCGGCCGGGCCGGCCGTCTCCCGGATCGGCACCGGCGGCTCAGTAGCCGATGGTGAATCGGCGTTGGACGAAGCGGGGCAGTTCGGCTTCGTCGACGAGGGCGACCGCGGCGTCCTCCGCCGAGATCCGGCTCAGGCCGTCCGCGTCCAGGACGGGCTGGTCGCCGCCGACCCGGAACCGGCCGGTGCGCTCTCCCGGGCCGATCTGCTCGGCGGGGCTGAAGTACGTCCAGAGCCGGTTCGAGGCGCGCAGGACGTTCAGCGCCTCGCGGTGGCCGCGCACGGCGGCGGCGTACTCACGGGGCAGGCCGAGTTCGTCGAGCGAGGCGCGCAGGAGCTCGTCGTGGTCGGCCCGGACGACGCCCGGTTCGATCTCCAGGCTGCCGGCGCCGCCGATGACGATCAACCGGGTGCGCGGGTGGCTCTCCAGGGCCTTGAGCAGGGCCCGGGCGGCGGTCGCGTAGACGGTCGGGTCGGCGATCGAGCGCCGGACGGTGTCGGCGAAGTCCCTCGCGGCGTTCCCGGGCTGGAAGCCGCTGATCAGGACGTCCAGGCCGGGCAGGACGGCGGCGATGCTCGCGGCGTCCAGGACGTCGACGCTCGCCCAGCCGAGGTTCTCGCGCCGGTCGGTGATCGCGGAGGCGTTCCGGCTGAACGCCGTGACGCGGTGTCCGCGCCCGAGGGCCTCGGTGACGACGCGGCTCCCGATGGTGCCGGTGGCTCCGATGACTCCGATGTGCATGGTTCTCCCCTTGGTTCATGCCGTGGTCATGGCGGATGGACGGCGCGAGGCCTCCCTCGCCGCACGCCGCTCAAAAACTATACGGCGTGAAGTTTCCACACGGCAATCAGCGAGGTGACGCTGTAGAGTTCCCTCGTGGCAGCCACCCGAAGCACCGGACGACGTGAGCGACTGCGGGCCGAGACGACCGCCGAAATCAAGCGCACCGCAATGGAGTTGATGCGGTCGGGCGGCCCCGACGCGATCACCCTGCGGGCGATCGCCCGCGAGATGGGCATGACCGCCAACGCCATCTACGGCTACTTCGCCACCCGCGACGACCTGGTCACCACCCTCATCGCGGACGTCTACACCGCGCTCGCCGACGCCGTCGACACCGCCTGGGCCACCTCCGCACCGGACACCCCGGCGCACCGGATCCAGGCCTGGGCGCACGCCTTCCGCGGCTGGGCGCTGGCCGACCCCGAGGGCTTCCGGCTGATCTACGGCGACCCCGTGCCCGGCTACCGCCCCCCGGACGGCGGCGCCGCGCCGGACGCCGCCCGGCGGGTCTGCGTCGGCATCGCCGCGCTGGCGAACGCCGCCTGGGGCGGAGCCGAACCGACCCACGGGGCCGGCGACTTCGACTGGGACGACTTCGACCCCGGCCTGCTCGACAAGGTCCGCCCGGCGTTCCCCGCACTACCGCCGGCCGGAGTAGCCCTGGCACTGCGGATCTGGGGGCACCTGCACGGCCTGGTCGCACTGGAGGTCTACGGCCACCTGCGCGCCCAGACGCTCTCGCCGGACAAGCTCTTCCGCGCCGAACTCACCCAGCTGATCCGCTCGTTGGGGATCGACGCCGCCTGAGGCCGGCCGGACCGGCGCCGTCCGACTCGAAGCCCTGCGGCCCGCCCGCGCGCCCGCGCCGACCGCGCCGACCGCGCCGACCGCGCCGACCGCGCCGACCGCCGAGGCGATCATTTGACCTTCAGGTCAAGAACTTCGTCCGGAGGCCCCCGGCAGGCCGGGTCAGTTGCCCGGGTGGGCGGCCGCCCAGCCGCGTTCGAGCAGCGCGAAGACCTCGTCGGCCGCTCGGCGCGGTTCGGGGTGGCGCAGGATCAGACCGCGGGCCTCCAGGGCGAACCGGGCCAGGGCGGCGCAGCCGACGTCGCCCTCGGGCGCACCCACGGCCTCCGCCACGGCCCCGGCGAGGGCGGCTTCGTGGCGCGTCCACATGCGGTGGGCGTAGTCGCGCAGCGCGGGGGTCTCCTGCACCAGGCGGGTGAAGTCGGCGAATCGCGGGTCGGCGGCATGCACGGCCAGCTGGGTCTGCTTCAGCAGGAGGTGCTCGCGCAGCGCCTGCGGGATCGACTGGCCCGGGGCGCGCTCACGCACGGCGGCGACGAGCGCCGCCTCCAGGTCGTCGTCCTGATCGAAGACCAGGGCCTCCTTGCCGGAGAAGTGCTTGAACAGGGTGGTCACCGAGACGTCGGCGGCGTCGGCGACGTCCTTGACGCCGACCTGGTCGTAGCCGCGCTCCAGGAAGAGTTCGAGTGCGGCATCGGCCAGGGCCTGGCGGGTCTGGGCCTTCTTGCGCTCACGGCGCCCGGTCGGTTCGGTCACCCGCACATCCTACCGCCAGGTGGATCCGCTACGAAAGTGTAGTCATTGCACTTATTGAGCGAGTGTGCTTTCTTGGAAATGCCGGACCTCCCGGCGACCCATCCACCTCCCGAGGGACCCACCATGAACCCTGTCCGTGACCCCCGCATCGCGATCGTCGGCGCCGGCCTCGGCGGCCTCACCTGCGCCCGCGTCCTCCAGCAACGCGGCCGCGCCGTCACCGTCTTCGAACGCGAAGCCTCCGCCGACGCCCGCCCGCAGGGCGGCACCCTCGACATGCACGCCGACACCGGCCAGGCCGCCCTGCGCTCGGCCGGGCTCCTCGACCGGTTCCACGACCTCGCCCGCCCCGAAGGAGACGAATGGCGCGTGCTCGACCCCGCCACCGCCGCCGTCCTGACGCACCAAGGACCTTCCGCCGACGGCGGGCGGCCGGAGATCGACCGGGGCCAACTGCGCGGCCTGCTCCTGGACTCGCTCACCGAGGGCACCGTGCGGTGGGGCCACGCCGTCAGCAGGGCCGTCCCCCAGGCGGACGGCGGCTGCCGGCTGCTCTTCGACGACGGCACCGCCGAGGACTTCGACCTGGTGGTCGGCGCCGACGGCGCCTGGTCACGCGTCCGCCCCGCCCTGTCGCCCGCCACACCCGCCTACACCGGTGTCAGCTTCGTCGAGACCGGCTTCGACCACTGCGACACCCGCCACCCCGACCTCGCGCGCCTGGTCGGCAACGGATCGATGCTGGCGAAGGGCGCCGGCCGCTCCCTGGTCGCCCAGCGCAACAGCAACGGCCACATCCGCGCCTACATCGCGCTCCGCGCGCCACAGGACTGGCACGTGGCCGCCGGAATCGACCTCCGCGACCCGCAGGCCGTCCGGACGCACCTGCTGAGGACGTTCGACGGCTGGGACGAGAGCCTGCGCCACCTCCTGCGCGACAGCGACAGCGGGTTCGTCAACCGGCCCCTGTTCGTCCTGCCCGCCCCGCACACCTGGGAGCACGTACCCGGCGTCACGCTGCTCGGCGACGCCGCGCACCTGATGCCCCCGGTCGGGCTCGGCGCCAACCTCGCCATGCTCGAAGGCTCCGACCTCGCCCACGCCCTCGTCACCGAATCCGGCATCGGCGACGCCGTCCGCGCCTACGAGAGCATCATGCTGCCGCGCTCGATCGAGGCGGCGACGGCGAGTGCGCAGGGACTCGACCACCTCGTGCCCGCCACGGCCTCCTGAGCCGGTACGGAACCGACCACTGCCCCTACCCCAGCAGGAAGTCGTACACCGCCTGCCGTCCGGCCGGGTTCGCCGCCCGGTTCTGCACCGAGTGCGCCGCCCCGGGCACGATCACGATCTCCGGATCGTGCGCCGACTCTGCCTGCTCGTAGAGCAGTTCGTACGGCGTGGCCAGGTCGCTGGGCGCTGTGGTATTGCCGGAGACGGCCACTTGGAGGTCGAGGGTGCCGGGGGCGGCACCACTGCGGTCGAGCGGGACGGCGAGGGTCCCACAGCTGAACTCCGGCGCCTCCGGGCAAGGCGCCCACCCGGTGATCCCCGCCCCCGGCGCCGCGCCGGCGGGGGCGGCGGGTGTGGCCAGCGTGGTGCCGGCGACCACCGCCACGGCCCCCAGCAGAGCGGCGATGCGGCCACGCATGCTCGTCATGTCCGTCCTCCCGGTCGCACCGCGCCCGTGCTGACGCGGGCACGGCCTGCGCCCCGGGACAGTCGGATGGCGAGCGTTTCGGCCAACAACGAACCGTCACAACCCGGATGGCCCCGGGAGCAGGCACAGGCCCGATCGGGCCTGTGCCTGCTCCCTAGCCTGTGCCAGTGGCTCAGATCTCGCCGAACTCGCCATGTTGGACGGCGGTGACGAACGACTTCCAGGCCTCGGCCGGGAGGACGAGAGCCGGGCCTTCCTCTCACGCCTTGCGAACTGCGGACTCACCGAGCAGGTGGCGACCGTCGTGCGTTCGAATCGCCGGTGCGGCCCCGGGCCTGAGCGCGTCCAGCATCCTTACTGCGTAGACCTCGGCCATGCGCTCGGAGATCTCGGTGGGGGTGAGCCAGTCGACAGCCGTCGACTCCTCCGACAGCCGCTCGCCACCTCCCTCCGGATGGCAGCGAAAAACCATGGCGACGATCCCACGCGTCACATTCTTGTACACGCCCGTCAGCCGGTCCACGGCGACTTTGAGCCCGGTCTCCTCGTAGATCTCGCGCCGCACTCCGTCCTCGACGGCCTCGCTAAGCTCCAACACGCCACCTGGGGGTTCCCAAGTACCGTTGTCGGCCCTACGGATCGCGAGCACCCGACCGTCCTCGCGCACCACCACGCCGGCGACGGACACCGAGTGGAGCGACGTTGACTGGGACTCTCGGGCCTTGTTACTCATGTGCGGGAGAATAGGCGAAGTACGTGCAGATCGCGGATGACCTCGCTGCACAAATCAGGTCAGGACTGCTCGTCCCCGGCGCAGCCGTTCCGAGCGAGGCCGAACTCATGCACCGGTACGGAGTCGCCTCCGGCACGGTCCGGAAAGCTGTCGCCGAACTTCGGACCGCCCAGCCGATCGAGACGCACCATGGTCGCGGCTCGTCTCCAGTGGTCCCCCTGAAGCCGGCATTCCACGCATAGGATCCACAGGGCGGTGGCCTCACCTCGACTGCAGCACCGGGCGGAGCAGGTCGAGGACCTGAGTCCAGTTGTAAGCGTCGCGGCCGCCACCGGACTTGGGCTTGTGGGGCACGTAGTCACCGACGAGGACGCCCATCGACCGGAGCCGGACCAGGCTCTCCGCGTAGGCGGGGTGGGCGGCCTGGGCGGAGTTGAGGTAGGGCTGGACGGCAGTCGGGATACCGAGCCCGTAGGCCTCCGAGAGGATGCCGAGCGCGAGCGTGTCGGAGATGCCGGCGGCCCATTTGTTGATGGTGTTGAACGTGGCCGGAGCCACCGCGATGGCATCGGCCTGCGGCGCCCGCCGCGATTCGCTCGGCGTGCGCCACGCCGAGCGAATCGCGTAGCCGGTCTGGGCTTCGATGGCTTCCTGGTCCAGGAATCCAAGGCCGTCCGGCGTGGCGATCACACCCACCTTCCAGCCCTCCGCGTGGGCAGCGGTGATCAGCTCCCCGACACCATCGGCGATGCCCGCAGCGCAGACAACGACGGAGAGGAACGGCTCACGGTGCTCGGTCAAATCGAAACCCCCAACTCCTCGCAGAAACGACGAAGTTCCGGAACGCTACCGCGCCTGTCACGCGCGGCCATGTCTCCCGCCAGTTCCAACACACTGGGGCGTCGGCGGATGTCCTCCGACGCACAGCTCTCCGCGATCCTCAGCGCTTGGAATCCTTCAGCCAGTCTGCCCTGCTGACTGTAGGCGCGAGCCGCGTCCACCCAGAGCGCGGCCTTCCGCTCCGGGACCGGGATGCGGCGACGCATCAGAGGTTGGGCGTCCGCCAGCGCAGCGCCGGCATCACCGAGAACCACGGAAGAGCTGACCGCATGGAGGGCAACATTCGTAGGGCTGAAGTTCGCCCAGGAATCCGGACCATCGAGGTCTACGTTCCGCGCGACATCTCGGGCCTCGGCAAGGAACTCCGCAGCCCTCGCACGGTCCCCGCCCGCGCTCGCAGCGGTCACACCGCGAAGAAGCATGAGCCCGACCGCTGCGAGATATCGGGGTGACTTCCGATCGTAGCCACCGGCGAGTTGATCAGCGGTGTGGGAGATCAGACTGATGGCGGGGGCGGTGTGCCGATCACGGGCCAGGACGTGCGCCTGGACGCGAACGCTGGACGCCATGACGACCGGATCACCACTCCGCTCCGCCTCGGTCATGGCCCGGCCGACCGCGAGCCAGGCGTTTCCCTGATCGCCGAGTTTGAGCAGCAGGCTCACCGCGGTCTGGTAGGCCGTCGCAAGCATCCCGGAGAGGGCCTGATCGTCACCTCGGGCTGCGTGCTGTGCGGCGCGCAGGTCCGCGATCAGCTGGGGCAGGGTTGCCTCAAGTTCCGCGTAGCGACAGCTGTAGAAGTGCCTCCGGGCCTCGGACAGCCGGCCAGAGAGCACCGTTGCCGACCCCGGCGGCTGGTCGGACCGCACCGGCCCAGGCAGAAGCGCGCGGACGAGTTCCTTCGCCACACGCGGATCGCGTGTCGGGGCCGCGAGCGCAAGGGCGCTCGCGGCCAGGAAGTTTCGGCGATGCATGCCGTCCGTCCTACTGTCCGTGTGGGCCTGGGACGCAAGTCCGAAGCTCGTCAGGGGGATGCCGAGCACAGCCGCGACAGCCCGCAGGACACCGATGTCCTGCGTCCCCGTGCCGTTCTCCAAGCGGCTGATCTTCGACTGGTGATACCCCAGTTCCGAGGCCACATCCGCCTGGGACCGACCGCTGAGCACCCTCGCCCGGCGAATCACCTCGCCGGGCGAGAGAGCGGTGGAGTCTCCCCTGGCCGTCCGTGACATGGCTTCTCCCGCTTGCGTGATCACACTCGATATGCCGAGCGTAGCCAACCCAGAACAATCTGTGATGCGGAATCTGCATAGAGCATGCGCGGAGGGCTTGCGGCGCAGCTTCACGGCGCTGAATTGCAGTTGTCTGTTCGTCAGCATCCTCGCCCCAGCCGCTAAGGAGAAGCGCTGATGAACCTCCTCTCTAACACCGTGAGAGGCACTGCCGCGCCGCAGCCGGACCTGGGTGCCAAGGTCGAGCAGCACTCCAAGCCGGCGACCGTATGCCTGCCGTACCAGCCCGAGTCGGTTCCTGCCGCGCGGCGGTTCGTATGCGCGAAGCTTCGGGAGTGGGGGCTGGACGAACTCGTGGACGACGCCGCCTTGATCGTCAGTGAGTTGGCGACCAACGCCGTCAAGACCGGGTGCCAGACGCGCATGATCGTCGCGGTGCGCCGCCCGTCCGCGCGGATCGTCCGCATCCTCGTCGGTGACGGCTCCCGTGCGATGCCCGTGATGATCCAGGCATCACGGGACTCCACCTCGGGCCGGGGACTTGCGATGGTGCACCGACTGACGCGCGGGCAGTGGGGCGTCACGCCGCTGCCGCTCGGGAAGATAGTCCACGCCGACCTCTCGATCGGCGAGTCCTCGACCGTGCGGTGAAGCCTGTCCCGCCGGAGGACTCCGAGGACGCATCCGCGCCCGATCCCGTTCGGGTCTGGACCGCCTACGGAGTGTCCGCTGCTGCCGCGTTGCACGTGGTCGCCGCCGCCCTCCTGCTGATCAACCGCTCCCGCTGAGCCCCCGGCCGCGCCGCCGAGCCGGCGGCGCGGCCGGGAACGTCAACTCCCCTCCCCCGCAGCACGAAAGGAGGTGCACAGCCATGTCCACGCCCGACCCGAAGCCGCTCCCGCGGAAGCCGGTGGGACAGCCCACGCCCCGGCCGCCGGACTGCTAATCGCGGCCAACTCAACGACCGATACCACGAATCAGGAGGACTCATGGCCTGGGACACCAACAAGGACAGCGGCGGCAAACACGGAGGCAAGAAGGACCCCGGCACCGCCAAGCCGAACCCGGACAGTGCGCGGCCCGCGCCGGAGCCGAAGCACAGGAAGGACGACGGCAAGAAGTGACGAACCCCGTGCATCGACCGGAGCAGGCCGCCGTGCGCGGCCTGCTCCGGGCCGTCGAGGAAGCCCTCGACGGCCCGGTCCCCCGCGAATGGCGGGACGCGATCCTCGCCGTCCCCCGGCACCGCTTCCTCCCGGAGCGCATCTGGCTGGAGGACGGGCTCGGCGGCTACGAGCCGTGCGACCTCGCCGCCGACCACCAGCGGTGGTTCGAGGAGGCGTACTCCGACGTCCCGATCATCACCCAGGTCAACGACGGCGAAGAGCCCGCCGATGACGCCTGGCCGTCCTCGGCCGCCTCCGCGCCCTCGATCGTCGTCCGGATGCTGCGTGACCTCGACGTCCAGCCCGGCACAAAGGCGTTGGAGATCGGCACCGGGACCGGGTGGAACGCCGCCCTCCTCGCCCACCGGCTCGGCCCCGGGCAGGTCGCCTCGATCGAGGTCGACTCGTCCGTCGCCCGCCAGGCCTGGGCCAACCTCAACGCGGCCGGGCTCGACGCCGAGGTGATCTGCCGGGACGGCGCGCTCGGCTGGGGTCGCCGCGCGCCGTACGACCGGATCGTGTCCACCTGTTCCGTCCGGCGGGTTCCATGGGCCTGGGTCGAGCAGACAACCCCCGGTGGCATCATCCTCACGCCGTGGGACAGCCCGATGATCTGCTGGGGGTCTGCTCAAGCTCACCGTCCAACACGACCGCGCCGAAGGGAAGTTCAGCCCCCACTCCGCCTTCATGCTGATGCGCGCCCAACGCCGCGATCTGCGCATCTTCCGGGACGTCGTCCGAGACGACCACCGCCCCGACGAGTCCTCCACCGTCCTCTCCCCGCACCGGATCACCGGCACCGGCTGGCACGCCCGCTTCGCCCTGGGCCTCCTCCTCCCCGACGTCTGGACGGCCTGGGACACCGACGCCGACCGCCTCTGGGTGGCCACCACCGACGCCCTCTCCTGGGCAGCCGTCGACCGCGACGACGACCGCTTCACCGTCCACCAGTACGGCCCGCGCCGGCTCTGGGACCAGATCGAGGCCGCCTACCTCTGGTGGGAGGAATACGGCAGGCCCGGGCCCGAACGCTTCGGGCTCACCGTCACCGAGCACAGCCAGTGGGCCTGGCTCGACCACCCCGCCCACGCCGCACGGGCAGCCTGAAGGAGCAGGAAGTCGGCCCGGCCGACTTCCTGCTCCCAAAAAACCAGCTTCACCGCTGCGGCAGCTCGCAGCCGTCCGGCCCGCAGGCCTCACCGTCGCCGCCACCGACCGGGATCAGCGGCACCGGCGCCCGACTCTCCCAGGCCTGCTCCAGCGCCCGCGTGAACGTTTCCGCAGGCTGCGCGCCCGAGACGCCGAGCCGCCGGTCCAGCACGAAGAACGGCACCCCCGTCGCGCCCATCGCGCTCGCCGTCGCCTCGTCCTCGCGCACCGCCTCCGCGTACGCCGCCGGGTCGGCCAGCACGGCGGCCGCCGCCTCGCCGTCCAGCCCCGCTTCGACGGCCAGCTCGACCAGCCGCCCCGCCTCGAACGCCGAGCGCTCCTCGGCGAAGTTGGCCCGGTACAGCGCTTCCAGCAGTTCGCCCTGCCGGCCGCGCTCCTTCGCGAAGTGCAGCAGGCGGTGCATGTCGAAGGTGTTCGCCGCGTCGCGCCCGCCCGCGTAGGGCAGGCCCTCGCCGCGCGCGTTCTCGGCGATCCGCGCCTCCGTCGCCTCGGCCTGCTCCAGGCTCATGCCGTACTTGGCGGCGAGCAGCGGGATCACCGGGCGGGCCTCGCGGGGTGCGCGCGGGTCCAGCTCGAAGGAGCGGTGGACGACCTCCACCTCGTCGCGGTGCGGGAAGCCCTCCAGCGCCCGTTCGAACCGCGCCTTGCCGATGTAGCACCACGGGCAGTTGATGTCGCTCCACACTTCGACACGCACAGCTACAGCCTTCCGTCCTGCGGACGCGGACCTCCCGCGCCGGCATCGCCCCACAACACGCTCGCGCACTTAAATATTTCAGGACGGGAAATATTCACGTGCGCGCAGCCCGGTGCCGCCGCACCGCGTCCCGGTTCGCGCACCGCTGCGAGCAGTAGCGCTGCCGGCCCGTACGGCTGGTGTCGGCGAAGACCAGCGCGCACTCCGGCACCGCGCACCGCCCGAGCCGGTGCATCCCGCGCCCGACCAGGTGCAGCGCCGTGCCGACCGCGATCAGCGCGGACAGCATCTCGCCGACCGGCGGGCCGTCCTCCCGGTAGTGCAGGTGCCAGCCCTCGCCGCCGTGCTCGGTCAGCCGGGGGTGCGAGGCGGAGGCCGCGAGCATGGCATTGAGCAGGGCGGCCCGGGCCCGCTCGTCGGGGGCGTCCACCACCCGCCCCCAGGCGTCCAGGGCCTCACCGACCACCGCCAAGTCCGCTTCGGCGACCGGACGTTCGAGGACCAGGCCGGCCGACGAGCACCGTTCGGCCAGCTCCGCCGCGCTCGCGGGGCGCCGATTGGCCAGCGCGGCGGCCAGGTTGACGGCGTCGACGCCGTAAGGGTTGAGCTGCACAAGACCATTACAGCAGCCTGGTGATCGACCAACCACCCCTCCGCGCGATGGAGTTCACCGTGCTGTCCACCACCGCCCCGCCGCGCTACCGCTGGGCCGTCCTCGGCATCGCCACCTTCGCCCAGGCCGCGACCTGCTTCTTCGTCCAGGGCATCGGCCCACTCGGCCCGGCCCTGCAGAGCGGCCTCTCGCTCTCCGCCGGGCAGCTCGGCCTGCTCCTCTCCGCCGCCCAACTGATGCCCATGGTCGGCCTGTTGGTCGTCGGACGGCTGCTCGACCGCTACGACGAACGCTGGATCGTCGGCGCGGGCGCCCTGGTGGTCGCCGCCGGGCTGGCCCTGGGCGCCGCCGCGCCCGGGTACGGCACGCTGTTGCTCGCACTGCTGGTCGTCGGCGCCGGGTACAGCAGCGCGCAGCCGGGCGGCAGCAAGTCGGTGGCCTCCTGGTTCGCCTCCTCCCAGCGGGGCCTCGCGATGGGCATCCGCCAGGCCGGCCTGCCGCTGGGCGGCGCGCTCGCCGCGGCCGTCCAACCGGTGCTCGCGCAGGCGTACGGCTGGCGGGCCACCCTGGTCTCCGGCGCCCTGGTCGCGCTCGCGGGGGCCGCCGTCTTCACCGGCTGCTACCGCCGGCCGCCGACGCTGCCGCATGCCGCCCCGACGCCGCCGCCCACGCCGAGTCCGCCCGCGCCGCTGCTGCGCCTGCTCCGCGAGCCCGCCATGGTGCGGATCGTGCTGTCCGGCACCAGCCTGGTCGCGGCCCAAACCGGCATCCTCCTCTTCGCCGCGCTGCACCTGCACGACACCGCCGGCCTGAGCGCCGGCACCGCCGCGCTCGTCCTGGTGGCCGCCCAGGGCGCGGGCGTCGCCGGCCGGATCTGCCTCGCGGCCTGGAGCGACCGGGCGCGGTCCGGTCGCTACGCCACCGTGCGGGCCTGCCTCGCCGCCGTCACCCTCGGCTGCCTCGCCCTCGCGTCCCCGCTCGGCGGGCACCCGGCGACCGCCTGCCCGCTGTTCACGCTGCTCGGCTTCGCCGGCCTCGGCTGGTACGGCCCCTGGGTCGCCCACGTCGCCGAGTCCGCGCCGCCCGACCGCACCGGCTCCGCCCTCGGGCTCGCGATGGCCGCCAACCAGGTCGCCATCGTCCTCGCCCCGCCGCTCCTCGGCCTCCTGCACGACGCGGCCCACGGCTTCACCCCGGTCTGGCTCCTGCTGGCCGGCCTCACCGCCGCCGCGCTGGCCGCGACGGGCACCTGGCCGCGACGAACACCCGACCGCTCCTCACGGACCGTCACCACACCCGAACCGTCCGCCGTTGCGACGCCCGGAGCAGCGGCGTAGTTTGGCCAAAAGGGGGCGCGACACGAGGAGTTGGGGGGACGAAGTCAGTCGTCCTCTGATCCCCCGGCTCCGACCGTCCGCCGCGCCGTGAGCCCCTCGGACCGCATCCACCTGCTCGGCCACAGCATGGGGGCAGGGTGGCGCCCCGGATCGCCGCCGCCGACCCGTCGATCGCCGGGCTGGTGCTGCTCGCCGCAGATGCCCAGCCGATGCACGGGGCGGTCGTCCGGGTGGCGCGCTACCTCGCGGCGCTCGCGCCCACTCCGGCCGAGTACATGCGACCGGGACACGTCGGGCCCGCGGTGGTGGACGAGATCGCGACCTGGCCGGCGCGGCACTGGAACGAACACCCTCACTGCCGCCCGGGCCACCGCCCGGAGCAGGAAGTCGGCCGGGCCGACTTCCTGCTCCGACTCCCCCAAGGCTCCCCGACAGTCCGGTGCCTGCCGCGTGCGGGTAGCCGTGGGCCGCCCCGACCGGGGTGGTGCCGACCTGCGCCAAGTGGAGCCCACGTGTGGTGGGCGTCACCCCACGGACGCAGGCTGACGTGTGCAGTGCCCGAACGAACCGCGTGACGGCGCGCGGCGCCGTCCCCGCGCGGACGTGAGAGACGAGATCACATGATGGAACAGGGCATCAGCCCGAATCACCCACCTGCCGTTCGAAGCATCCGCAGGTCCGAACGAAGACGGCCGCGCCCCCGGGGCGCACGCGCCGGGGCGGCGTTCGCGGCGGCCGGCATGGTCCTCCTGGGCGCGGTCGGCCCGACCCCGAGCAGTGCGGCGGCGTCACCCGTCCGGGCGGCCCGGTCGGGAACGCCGGCGCACTTCGTGCCCGCCCCCTGCCCGCCGGCGCCCGAGCCGGTCCCCGGGCGGTGCGGGTTCCTGGAGGTGCCCGAGAACCGCGCCCGACCCGGCGGGCGGACCATCCGGCTGGCCGTCGCGATCATCCCGGCCGTGTCGACGACGCCGGCCGCGGAACCGGTGGTGTTCATGGAGGGTGGCCCCGGCGGCGACGCGTTCGGGAACATCCCGTTCCTGATCGGCGCCGGCGTGAACCGGGACCACGACCTGATCGTCATGTCCCAGCGCGGGAACCTCCATTCGGAGCCGAACCTCGCCTGCCCGGAGGTCGACCGGTTCAACGCGCACGCCGTGGGCCTGCCCTACGACGCGCCGGAGACCGGTGAGGGCCTGGTGCGGGCGACGAAGGAGTGCCGGGACCGTCTGACGGCCGAGGGCATCGACCTGAGTGCCTACAACACCACCGAGAACGCCGCCGACTTCGCCGACCTGCGCCAGGCGCTGGACGTCGACCAGTGGAACGTCTACGGGTACTCCTACGGCTCCGACCTCGCCCTCACCTACCTGCGCCTGCACCCCCAGGGGATCCGCTCGTTCGCGATCGACTCGATCACACCCCCGCAGATCGTGAGCCTGCCGTGGACCTGGGACAGCGCCCGCGAGGGGCTCGACGCGGTCTTCGCGGCGTGCGAGGCCCAGCCCGCCTGCAAGGCCCGCTACCCGGACCTCCCGCGCACGCTGACGGAGCAGGTCCGGCGGCTGGAGGAGCACCCCCTGACGGTGATGGCGCAGCCGCCGGCCGGCGGGAACCCGGTGACGGTCGTCCTCGACGGGGGCGCGCTGGTGAACCTGCTGGTCGCCAAGGCCGTCCCGTTCGCGGACTTCCCCGCCGCGCTCGACGAACTCGCCCACGGAGATCCGACGCGCTTCGCCCGGGCCAAGGCCGCCGACGCGACGCCCAACATCGGTGAGTTCTCCCAGGGCGTGAAGGAGTCCATCGCCTGCAGCGAGTGGACGCCGGGCTTCACGGAGTCCGACGTGCTGGCGGCCGGACGGCGGGCCTTCCCCGAGTGGCCGGACACCGTCCTGGCCCAGGCCCCGCAGCTGCCGTTCCAGTACGACGTGTGCCGGGTCTGGAACGTCCCGGACCGCACGCCCGTCCAGCGGGTGACCACTGTCAGCGACGTGGCGTCGCTCGTCATCTCCGGGACCTTCGACTCGAAGACCGGGGCCAAGTGGGGTCAGGTCACGGCCCAAACCCTGTCCCGTTCGACCGTCGTGCGGATCCCCGGGATCGGCCACTGGGTGGTCCCGCAGTCGTGCTGCGCGCAGGACGTCCTGGCCTCCTTCCTCAAGAACCCGACCGCACCGGACACCTCCTGTGTGGCGGACCTCGCGCCCCCGCCGTTCACCATCACCCCCGAAACGGAAACCGCATGATGCCCCTGCGCCCACCCCAGCGCCGCCGCACCGCGCGATGGCTCCGGGCCGCCCTGTCCGGATCCACGGCCGGTGTCCTCCTCGTCGGCCTCGCCGTGCTGCCCGCCCGGGCCGAGTCCGGCGGGTCCGCTCCCCGGGAGCCGCTCGGCACGGTCGCCCGGACGGTGGGCCACGCCCACTTCGAGCCGGGCGCCTGCCCCCGGATGGCGGACCCGATCCCCCTCCCGGACGGGACGCGCTGCGGAACGCTCACCGTGCCCGAGAACCGGTCCCGCCCCGAAGGGCGGACGATCGCCCTCGCCGTCGCGATCGTGCCGGCCGCCACCGAGAAACCGGCCCCCGACCCGATCGTGTGGCTCGCCGGCGGGCCCGGCGACGACTCGAACTCCGAGATCAAGCTGGCGCTCGACGGCGGCCTGAACCACGACCGGGACGTGGTCTTCATGTCCCAGCGGGGCACCTACTCCGCCGACCCGCAGCTCACCTGCCCGAACATCGACGAGTTCAACGCGCGCTCCCTCGGCCTCGTCTACGGCGCGCCGTCCACCGGGCGCCTGCACGTCGACGCGACCCGGGCCTGCCGCGAGGAACTGGTCGACCGCGGGGCCGAGCTCGGCACGTACAACGGCATCGAGAGCGCCGCCGACTACGCCGACCTGCGCGAAGCGCTGTGCATCGAGCAGTGGAACGTGTTCGGCATCTCCTACGGCACCGACCTGGCCCTCCTGTACGCGCGCCTGCACCCGGAAGGCCTCCGGTCGTTCGGCATCGACGGCGTCCTGCCGCCGTCCCTCGCCGGCGGAGCCGTCACCTGGAAGGCCGCCCGTGAGGGCTTCGACAGCATGTTCAAGACCTGCGCCGACCAGCCCGCCTGCAACGCCCGCTATCCGGACCTGAAGGGCACCTTCGAGCGCCTGGTCGGCGAACTCGAAGCCAATCCGGTCACCACCACCGTCAGCGTCCCGGGCCAGCCGGCGCCGGTGGAGGTCACGCTGGACGGCGGGGTCCTCGTGAACTGGCTGACCTTCGCCAGCCACCTGGCGACCGGGGTGCCCCGGTCCATCGACGAACTGGCCCACGGCAACCCGCAGCGGATCGCCGAGCAGTGGGCGGGCGGCAAGCTCAGCCCGCAGGCCATGGGGAGGACGTCGTACGGGATCGCCAACGGCGTCTTCTGCAGCGAGTGGACCCCGTTCGAGAGCGAGGCCGACATCATCGAGGGCGGGCGGCGCGCGTTCCCGACGTTCCCCGAGTCGGTGCTGGCCAACGCCCCGCTGCTGGCCTGGCTGCACGCGGACTGCCGGGTCTGGGACGTCCCCGCGGCGCCGCGCTCGGTCCGGGACGTGACGCGCAGCGACATCCCGGCGCTCGTCCTGTCGGGCGGGTTCGACTCACAGACCGCGCCGAGCAGCGGGCCGTACGCGGCCAGCACGCTGAGCCGGTCCACCGAGGTCACCGTCCCGTACGTCGCCCACGTGGTCTTCGCCGACTCGAAGTGCGCGCAGTCGATCACCCGCTCGTTCTTCGACACGCCGACCGCGCCGGACACGGGATGCCTGGCAGGTCTCCAGCCGCCCGAGTTCGACCTCGCGCCGTAAGGCGTCGGGTCCGGCCCCACCGGGTGGCTGGTGGGGCCGGATCATCGCGACCTGCCTGGCCTTCGCCGTGATCACCGGTACTCGCGTCGAGCGCCGAAAACGCGCCGAGGCCGCCCGCGCCGAACTGGGCTGAATCGGACGGGGATGAATCGGCCGGCTCCCCCGCCGCGCCTACCCGCCGGCGGTGGCGACCGCCGGGGCCGCCGCCACGGCCTCCCGGTCGCGGGCCGCCCAGCGGGCGACCGGGCCCATCGCCCAGCCGGCCGCCAGGAACACCCCGCCGAAGACCAGCCAGCCCGCGAGCCCGCCGTCCAGCAGCAGGCTGGTGAGCAGCAGCGGCCCGAGGGTGCGGGCGACGGCGACGCCGGTGCCGAAGAAGCCCTGGTACTGGCCGATGCGCTCCGGCGGCGCGAGGTCGAAGCCGAGCTGCCAGGAGCCGGCCGACTGCCGCATCTCGCCGACCACCTGCAGCGTGGCCCCGGCCGCCAGCAGGGCGCCGACCGCCCACACCGGGACGTCCAGCGCGGACAGTCCGCAGACCACGCAGGACAGGAGCAGCAGCACGCCGGCCGAGCGGACGGCCCGGACCGCCGAGTCCAGCCCGGTGACGTCGCTCGCCGCGCGGACCTGGAAGAGCAGCACGGCCACGGTGTTGAGCACGAACAGCGCCGAGCCGAGCCAGCCGAGCCCGGGGGCGCGCTGGGCGATCCACAGCGGGAAGATCAGGCTGAGCAGCGGCATCCGCAGCAGCAGCACGGTGTTGACCGCGGTGACGGCGGCGTAGCGGCGGTCGCGCAGCACGGCCAGCCGCGGGCCGGTGCCCGACTCCGTTTCCGCGGGCGGGACTTCGGGCAGCCGGCGGAGCAGCAGCGCGCCGGCGAGGAGGCCGAG
Source organism: Kitasatospora sp. NPDC094028 (assembly GCF_049543595.1). Lineage (NCBI taxonomy): Bacteria > Bacillati > Actinomycetota > Actinomycetes > Kitasatosporales > Streptomycetaceae > Kitasatospora > Kitasatospora sp. NPDC094028. The sequence continues at coordinate 87,450 of NZ_JBMVFA010000023.1, forward strand.
GGCGGTGATGACGAAGGCGCCGAGGTAGGCGCTCCGGGTGCCGAGGGTGAGCGCGATGCCGCCGATGGCGGCGCCGACGGCCAGGCCGCCGTTGAGGGTGGACTGGAGGTGGGCGAGCAGCCCGGTGCGTTCGGCGCGCGGCACCAGGCCGGCGACCAGGGCCTGCCGGGCGGCGGTGAGGCCGGACTGCGCGGTGGCGTACAGGCAGATGGCGAGCAGGAACGGCAGGAAGGAGCGGATGACCAGGAAGGCGGCGACCACGGCGGCCGCGCCGAGCGCGAGCGCCACGGCGGTGCGGCGCGGGCCCCGGCGGTCGGCGAGGTGGCCGAGCGGGACGCCGGCCACCGAGCCGATCGCCCAGCCGACGGCGAGGCCGGCGCCGAGCGAGGTGGCCGACATGCCGACGACGCGGGTGAAGTAGAGCGCGGAGCAGGTGTAGTAGGCGCCGTCGCCCACCGCGCTCGCCAACTGGGCGGCGGCGAGCGTGCGCTGGGGTCCGGCGGGCGGCAGCAGGGTGAACCGGGTGGTGCTGTGGTTCGGCACTTCGTTCCTGTTCTCCGGCTTCTCCGACCCGTCCCGCCGGACGGGGCGGCTCGGGCGGATCGGCAAACGGGCGAGCGGTCGGGTGAGCGGGCGGACGGGCGGACGGCGCGCGGGCCGGGCGTGCGCAACCGTTCGCGTCGGCCCCCGACGACGTGGGACCCACCCTAGGGCGCGAATGGACCGCAGGACAGGTCCAGTGATCTTGGATTTCCCTGGTCCACTTGCGGCCTTCCGCCGCACGGCCGAGCGATCGGTGAACTCCCGTACAGCAGCGCGACATTGACCGGAACCGCCGGCTCCGACCGGCCGTGCCCGTACGGCCGAAGCGCCGTCCGTACCCGCTCCGAACCACCCGCCGGGCGCGGGCCCGACCCGCCCGCCATCCCGCCACGGGGCCAAAATATGCCGGTTTTGACCCGTCTGTGGTGCCCTCCTATGCTCGACGGCGTTCGCGATCCGGCACCGGGGCCGGGGCCGCCCGCACGCCCACCCTCGCTCCCGCCCGCGCCGGCGCCGCCACCCGCGCGAAGGGCCCCTCCCATCAGCACCTTCACCGCCCCCACGGACGACACCGGCCGGCCGGCCGAGGCCCCCGCACCGGCCGCAGCCCCCGGCCGAGCACCCGCCACCCCCACACCCGGCCGCCGCCGCTTCCTCACCTACCTGCTGGCCGCACCCACCCTCACCGTCGCCGCCCGGCTCGACTCCGACACCGGCCCGCCCGCGCGAGCCCTCGCCGCCGTCCGGGCCGCGGCCGCGGCCGCCGCCACCGCCACCGCCACCGCCACCGCCACCGCCACCGCCCGCGACGCCACCCCGCCCCCGCAACTGCTCGGCCTGCCCGGCATCCCCGACGTGGTCGACCTCGGCGACGCCATCACACTGGCCTGCCTGCCCACCTCCCACCTGCTGCTGCTCGAAGTCACCGCCACCGGACGGGCCGTGCTGACCCTGCCCCGGGTGGAGGTCGGCCAGGGCCTCACCACCGCGATGGCCGTGCTGGTCGCCGAGGAGCTGGACGCCCGGCTCACCGACGTGGACGTGCCGCTCTCGGACGGCCGCCCCGAGCTGCTGTTCAACCAGATGACCGGCGGCTCCACCTCGGTGCGCACGCTGTACGAGCCGGTCCGCGCCGCGGCCGCCGCCGCCCGCGCCCGGCTGGTCACCGCCGCCGCCCGGCACTGGAACCTCCCCGCCGCCACCCTGCGCACCGCCGACTCCGCCGTCCTCGCCCCGGACGGCCGGCGGGTCGGCTTCGGCCAACTCGCCGCGGCGGCCGCCGCCGTGGCCGTGCCGGCCGTGCCCGTCACCCCCAAACCCCCCGACCGGCTGCGCCTGGTGGGCACGCCGACCGGCCGGATCGACGCCCGCGACATCGTCACCGGCCGCGCCACGTACGCCGGGGACCTCAGGATCCCGGGCGCGGTGCCCACCGTCGTCGCCCGCCCCACCACCATCAACGGCACCCTCGCGAGCCTCGACGCCACCGCCGCCCGCGCCATGCCCGGGGTGCTCGGCGTGGTGCGGATCCCCAGCGGCGTCGCCGTCCTCGCCGAGACCTTCGACCAGGCGCTCAAGGCCCGGAGCGCGCTGCGCACCACCTGGCACCCCGGCCCGGTCGCGCACCTCTCCACCGCCGACATCCGGGCCCGACTGCGGGACGCCCACGCGCCGTTCCTGCTGCCGCCGCTGCTCACCCCGTGCCTGGACGGCGAGTTCGACTTCGCGTTCGTCAACCACGCCCCGATGGAGGTGCTGACGGCCGTCGCCGACGTCCGGCCCGGCCGCGCCGACCTGTGGTTCGCCGCGCAGGCGCCGCTCGTCGCCCAGCACGCGATCGCCGCCGAACTCGGCCTGCCGCAGGACGCGGTGACCGTCCACGTGGTGCGCGGCGGCGGCTCTTTCGGCCGCCGGCTGTTCTTCGACGCCGCACTGGAGGCCGCCCAGGTCTCCCGGGCCGCCGGCCGCCCGGTCAAGCTGATGTGGACCCGCGAGGACGACATGCGGCACGGCCGGATGCGCCCCGCCAGCCACCACCGCATCCGGGCCTCGCACGGTCCGCTCGGCCAGGTCGTCGGCTGGGAGCACCGCGTCGCCACCGTCCGGACCGACCTCGGGCACGGCCTCGGCGAGGCCCTCACCGGCGCCGGGTTCGACCTCTCGCTCGCCGGGCTCAGCCTCGCCCAGGGCCTCTTCCTGCTCACCGAGAAGAACCCGTACGACGTCGGCGTCCCCACCCAGCTGCTCACCGAGGTGCCGCTCGACCTGCACACCGGCAGCTGGCGCTCCGTCTACTCCGGCACCGTCCGGGTCGCCGACGAGATCATGATGGACGAGCTCGCCCGCCGGCTGGGCCGGGACGAGGTCGCCTTCCGCCGCGCCCTGCTGCGCGGCACGCTCGGCCGGGCCGTCCTCGACACCGTGGCGAAGAAAGGGAGTTGGGGGCGACCGATGCCCCCCGGGCAGGCCCAGGGGATCGGCTACCACGAGGAGAACGGCGGCCGGGTCGCCTACCTCGTCGAGCTCGACGCCACCGACCGGGCCGACCCCCGGGTGACCAGGGCCGTGTGCGCCGTCGACGTCGGCCGGGCGATCGACCCCCGGGGCCTCGAAGCCCAGCTGATCGGCACCCTGGTCGACGGCATCTCGGTGATCCTGCGGGCCGGCAACCACATCGACAACGGCGCGGTACGGGAGGGGAGTTACGCCGACTTCCACTACGCCCGGCAGCGGCACACCCCGCCCGAGGTCGAGTTCCACCTGCTGCCGCCGAGCGGACCGCCCGGCGGCGCGGGCGAGTTGGGCGTCGCGGCCGCCTGCGCCGCCGTCGCCAACGCCTACGCGCGGGCCACCGGCACCAGCCCCCGCTCCTTCCCGATCGCCTTCTAGCCCCCGAGGACACCGACCCCCATGCCGAGCCACACCTTCGTCCTCAACGGGCGGCCCGTCACCGTCGAGGCCCCCGACGACATGCCGCTGCTCTGGGTGCTGCGCGACAAGCTCGGCGTCACCGGCCCCAAGTACGGCTGCGGCGTGGGCGTCTGCCGCGCCTGCACCAGCCACCTCGACGGCGAGGAGTTCCAGCCCTGCACCCGCGCGGTCAAGGACTGCGCGGGTCACAGCGTCACCACCATCGAGGGCCTGGCCGCCGGCGACACCCTCCACCCCGTCCAACAGGCCTGGCTCGTCTGCGACGTCGCCCAGTGCGGCTTCTGCCAGCCCGGCCAGATCATGACCGCCGTCGCCCTGCTGTGCCGCACCCCGCACCCGACCGACGCGGACATCGACCGGATCCAGAACATCTGCCGCTGCGGCACCTACCCCCGCATCCGCGAGGCCATCAAGCTCGCCGCCGCCCGGCGGTCCTAGGCCCTCCTTCCTAGGGCGTGCCGTGCGGGTCGCGGCCGAAGAACGCGGCGAGCCGGTCGTAGGGCGGGGCGTCCTCGGGTGCCGGGACCTCGGGGCCGAAGGCGTGGTGGGACGCCTCGTCGCCCCGGTACTCGGGCTTGAGGGCGCCGTGCGCCCAGGCCAGGGCGGTGGCCGCGACCTGGTGGTCCAGGCCGGCCGTGGACTGGCCGCTGGCCCGGGCCAGGTCCCAGCCGTGGACGGCGAACTCGGCGATCTGCTGGTCCACCGGGAAGCGCTTGGGCAGGGTGCCGCCGCCGGGCACCGCCAGCGTGCCGGTGAGGTCCCCGGCGGCGCGCCAGGCCTCGACGAGCTCGGCCGCGCCGGCCTCGAAGGCGTGCAGCCAGTCCTCCTCCACCCGCTCGAAGGGCTGCGACCAGTCCGGCTGCCCGCCGCCCGCCCGGACGGTGAACTGCCGCAGGTCGAACAGCAGATGGCTGACCAGGTCGCCGACGTCCCAGGAGCGGCAGGGCGTCGGATGGGCGGCCAGCTCGACGCCGGTGCCGTCGATCAGCCCGGCGGTCTGCGCGAGCGCCCGGGCGAGCAGGTCGATCGGGTCGTCCACTGCGGTCATGGGGGGCACACCTCTCGATCGGGGGACGGGCCGTGCCGGGCGATCGTAAGCGCGAGCACCGACGACCGCCCGGCACGACACCGCACCCCGCCGGTCAGGCGGCGAACCCGCCGTCCACCGCGAGCTCCGCGCCGGTGACGTACCGGCCGTCCTCGCCGACCAGGTACGCGACGGCGCCCGCGACCTCCGCCGCCGCGCCGTAGCGGCCGAGGGCGACGAAGCCGCGCTGGAAGTCGGCGGAGTCGCCGGCCGCCGGGTTCATGTCGGTGTCGGTCGGGCCGGGGTGGACGAGGTTGGCGGTGATCCCGCGCGGGCCGAGCTCCCGGGCCAGCGCCTTGGTCAGGCCGATCATCGCCGCCTTGCTGGTCGCGTACAGCACGGCGCCGGGGAAGGCGACGCGCTGCGCGAGGCAGCTGCCGATGGTGACGATCCGCCCGCCCTCGGCCAGGTGCGGCGCGGCCGCCCGGGCGTACAGGTACGGCGCCCGGACATTCACCGCCAGCACGGTGTCGATCTCCTCGACCGTCGTCTCCCCGATCGGCCCGACCGCGCCGACGCCCGCGTTGTTCACCAGGACGTCCAGCCGGCCGAACCGCTCGACCACGGCCGCCACCGCGCCGTGCACCGCCGCCTCGTCGGCGCCGTCCGCACGCACCGCCAGGGCGGTCCGGCCCATCGCGGTGATCTTCGCGGCCACCTCCTCGGCGCGCTCGGCCTCGCCCCGGTAGGTGAGCGCCACGTCGGCGCCGTCCTCGGCCAGCCGCAGGGCGACCGCCGCCCCGATCCCCCGGCTGCCGCCGGTCACCAGGGCCACCTTGCCGTTCATCGTCGTCATCTCTGCAGAACTCCTCGTTCCGTTCGCGGATCTGACTCGATCCTCGATCGGGGCGGACGGAAGTTCCGGCGGCATTCGGACGTCGCGTTCAACCTTCAACCACCTGCCGGCGCGCGCACCACCGCGCACGCGCTCCCGCGCACGCCGAAGCGGCCGCCCGGGCAGGGGCGGCCGCGCGGCGTCCGATGCCGGGGCGGCGTCAGACGGTCAGGTTCTGGCCCGGGAAGATCAGGTCCGGGTCGGCGCCGATCGTGGCGGCGTTCCTGCTGTACAGGCTGACGGTGTCGACGCCGAACTTGGCGGCGATGTCGCTCAGCGTGTCACCGCTCCTGACGGTGTAGCCGCCGGTGGCGGCTCCGTTCGTCGGCGCCGGGGCCTTCGGCGCGGCGCTCCTGGGCGCGTCGTGCTTGGCCGCGCCGCTCCGGGGCTCCTGCGCCTGCGGCTTCGTCTTGGCCCTGGCCTTCGGCGCGGCCTTGCCGGTCGGCTTCGCGGCCGGCTCGGCCGGGGCGTCGCCCGAGCCGTCCGAGGCGCTGCTCGACGCGTCGACGGCGGCCGGGTCGCCGCCCTTGGCGAGGCCGGCCTTCCGGGAGCAGACGGGCCAGGCGCCCGGGCCCTGCGACGCGAGGACCTTCTCCGCGACGGCGATCTGCTGCTCCCTGCTGGCCTGGTTGGCCTGGGGGGCGTACGCGGTTCCGCCGTACGCGGCCCAGGTGGAGGGGGTGAACTGCAGTCCGCCGTGGAAGCCGTTTCCGGTGCTGATGCTCCAGTTGCCGCCGCTCTCGCACTGGGCGACGGAGTCCCAGGTGGAGGTGGTCGCGGCGGAGGCCGAGGTGGCCGTGACGAGGCCGGCCACCGGCAGAGCCGCGACGGCGGCGCCTGCGACGACCGCCATCCGCACGCGGTTGCGCTTGGTGACGGTGGCGGGGGTGGCAGCGGCGGTCTCGTGACGGGAAGTCATGTAAGTCCTCTCGGCAAGCCCCGGGCGGGCAGGCGGAACCAGGCCCGGGACATGGGCCGGTCGTTTCCGCTCACCTCACTCGACGGGCGGCCGGACACGTGTCGGACGTGCCGTGCCGCCCCGGCCACCTCCGCTCGCCGACGACCCGTTCGAGCCGGTCGTGTCGGCGGGCACGGCCCTCGCGCCGGGTGCTAGTCGGCGGGCCGTGCGTCGGGGTGAACCCGGGTGGCGCTCGTTGCGCCGCTGAAGAAGCTACGGGCCGCCCCCGGAGGCGGCAAGCAATTCTTCAAGCTCGCAGGTCAGTTGACTGTTACCGGCGGTATCGATCAAGAAAATGCGCCCGACTTGACCATATTTGACCGCTTCCACAAGACCATATGGTCATTTCCCGTGCCTTCGCTCACACCTGACCACCCGTGAAGCCGGCCGAACCGTCCACCCATCGTGATCGGGAACTGACGGACCGTCATGAACGCACCGGAGTTCCCGGCTCCGCGGGGCGGCCGAGTGGGGTGCGCCACACCCGATACCCTCCGTGACCGCACGACTCCGTACGGATCGCTGCGGATCGCGACGCGGATCGCGGCGCGGATCCGTGCGGATGCGCTCAGCCGCGCGCGCCGAGTTCGGCGTCCCGGGCCAGCAACGCCGCCTGCACCCGGTTGTCGCAGCCCAGCTTGGCCAGGATCCGGCTGACGTACGTCTTCACCGTCGCCTCGCTCATGTGGATGCGCGCCCCCGCGTCCGCGTTGGACAGCCCCTCCCCGAGCAGCTCCAGCACCTCCAGCTCACGCCCGGTCAGCACCTCCAGCCGCTGCCGGGCCCGCGCCGCCCGCGCCGCCGCCGTCCCGCCGCGCCCGGCGGCCAGCGAGTCGACGATGTGCCGGGTCGCGGCCGGGGAGAGGAAGGCGTTGCCGCCCGCCGCCGCCCGAACGGCCTGGATCAGCTCGCCGGGCGCGGTGTCCTTGAGCAGGAAGCCGGCCCCGCCCTCGGTCACGGCGCGCAGGACGTTCTCGCGCTCCCCGAAGGTGGTGAGGATGAGCGCCCGCGCGCCGGGCGCGACCCTCGCCAGCTCCCCGAGCGCCGTCAGCCCGTCCATCACCGGCATCTGGATGTCCAGCAGCACCACGTCCACCCGGTGCGCCCGGGCCAGCTCCAGCGCCTCCCGGCCGTCCGCGGCCTCCGCGACCACCTCGATGTCGTCGGCGGAGCCGAGGATCATCCTGATCCCGGCGCGGATGAGCGGCTCGTCGTCGGCGACGAGGACTCGGATCACGACTGGTCGTTCCCCTCGAACGGAAATTCGGCTGGTGCCCCCCATCCTCACATCCCCGGCCCGCTCGCCCGACCGCCCGGGGCCCACCGCGCGGGCCGACCGCCCGGGCCGCCCGCCGGCTCACCCTCGGGCCTTCACCGCACGACGTAGTCCTGCTTCTCCACCAGCACGCCGTCCTTGAAGCAGAACCGCATCACGTCGTCCTCGCCGAAGCTCGCGCTCTGGTCGCCGGACAGGAACCAGCGGCACTGCGCGCCCTCCGGCGGGGTCGGCCCGCTGTGGTGGAAGTCGCCGGTGAAGAAGTCGTTGCCCTTCGGCAAGCGCTTCAGCACCTCGCCCGCCGGTTCGCCGACCTGCAGCTCGTCGTACAGCGACTTGCGGACCGTCGCGTCGCTCGTCCCCTGCAGGAACGCCACCACGCCCCAGACCAGCAGCGCCAGCACGGTGATCACCACGCCCACCACGCCGACCGCGCAGCCGAGCGCGGGGCTGCGCCGGCCGCCCTCCTCCTCGTCGACCTCCGGCAGGCCGGAGTACAGCCAGTCGTCCGGGTCCGCACCCGCCGGGCCGGCCCCGCCGTCGCCCTCGGCCCCCTCGTACGGGAGGACGGCGGCCAGCCGGAAGCCCTGCTCGGGCGTCGCGCCGGCGTGCACCATGCCACCGGCCAGCCGGGCGCGTTCCCGCAGCCCGGCCAGCCCCTGCCCGCCGCTCACCGCCGCGCCCGCGCCGGCGCGCGCGCCCACCAGCTCCGGCGCGCGCGGATTCGTCACCTCCACCACCAGCGCGTCCGGCTCGTACCGGAGCGCGACCGCGATCGGCGCGCCGGGGGCGTGCTTGTGCGCGTTGGTGAGCGCCTCCTGCACGATCCGGTACGCCGCCTGGTCCACCGACGCCGCCAGCGGGCGCCGCTCGCCCTCGGTCGCGAAGCCCACCGCCGCCCCGGCCGCCCGGGAGGCGTCCACCAGGCCCGCGACGCCGTCCACCCCGCCCCGGCCGGCCGCCGGCCCCACCGCCGGGGGCGGGGTCGTCGACTCGTCGTGCAGCACCCCGACCACCTCGCGCAGCTCGCGCATCGCCGAGACCGCCGCCTGCCGCAGCACGCCGACCGCCTCGCGCTGCCGGTCGCTCAGCGTGCGGTCCACCTCCAGCGCGCCCGAGTGCACCGAGATCAGCGCCAGCTGGTGGCCCAGGCTGTCGTGCATGTCCTGGGCGATCCGGTGCCGCTCGCGCAACCGCGCCTGGTGCACCACCATCACCCGCTCGCGCGACAGCTGCTCCCGGCGCTCGCGCAGGGCGTCCAGCAGGGCCCGGCGCTGCGCCCGGTAGCGGCCCCACAGTGCGGGCAGCACGGCGACCAGCAGGAAGAAGCCCAGCGACAGTCCGATGATCAGCTTCGGCGCGGCCGAGGCGGCGTCCTTCACCGCGCCCGTCACCGTGAACAGCAGCCACCCGAGCACGAAGGTGCCCACCAGCCGCCACACCGCCTGGATCCCCGCCCCCGCCGCCCACCCGGCGAACACCAGCAGCGGGAACGGCCCCGCCGAACAGCCCGTCGCGGCGGCGGTGAGCAGCAGCACCGTCGCCGGGAAGGCCCGGCGCAGCACGAACAGCACCGCCGTCGCCAGGGCGAACGGCACCGCCAGCCCGGACTCGGCGGCCACCTCCAGCAGCGCGGCGGCCCCGGCCAGCAGCACCGCGAGCAGCACCTCGGCCACCACCCGCCGGGGCCGCCAGGGGCCCGGCAGCGCCTTCCGTACGGCTGTCTTCCAGGACCGCGCGATCGCATTCACCCGTCGAGGCTACTGGGCCCGTCCACAGGACGGCCGTCCCCCTTCGTCGCCGCCCGCACCGACGAAAGTCGCACCGCACGAAGCCGCGCTCCGCTACCCGCGACCGGCTCGGTCCACCGCCGTGAGCAGCAGCGCCACGTCGTCCACCCGGTGCACCGGGCCGACCTCCCGCAGCAGCCGCCCCGCCAGCGCCTCCAGCCCGGCCGCGCCCTCGCCCGGGCCGCCGCCGCGTGCCAGGGCGGCCCGCAGCCGGTCGACGCCCTGGTCGATCGCCTCGGCCGGGTCCTCCACCAGCCCGTCGGTGTACAGCGCGAGCAGCCCGCCCGGCGGCAGGCGCCGTTCGGTGACGGGGTACTCGGCCCGTTCGTCGACCCCGAGCAGCGGCCCGCCGGCCACGTCCAGCACCTCCGCCCGCCCGTCCGGGTGGCGCAGCACCGGGGGGAGGTGTCCGGCGCGGGCGATCCGCAGGGTGCCGTCGGCCGGGGTGAGGCGGGCCAGGCAGCAGCTGGCGAGCAGGCCGGGGTCGAGGTCGAGCAGCAGCCGGTTGGTGCGGGCGAGCACCTGCCCGGTGGGTTCGCCGCCGCTGGCGAACGCCCGTACGGCGCTGCGGAGTTGGCCCATCGCGGCGGCGGCGCCGACGCTGTGCCCCTCGACGTCGCCGATCACCAGGGTGAGGTCGCCGCCGGTGGTGATGGCGTCGTACCAGTCGCCGCCGATCTCCATGCCCTGGGTGCCCGGCAGGTAGCGGGCGGTGATCCGGACGCCGGGCACCTCGGGCAGCCGGTGCGGCAGCAGGCCCTGCTGGAGTCCGCGGGCGAGCGCGAACTCGGCGTCGTAGAGGCGGGCCCGCTCCAGCGCCTGGGCGATGAAGCCGCCGAGCGCGGTGAGCAGGCCGCGGTCCTCGGCGGTGAAGGCGCGCGGCCGGTCGAAGCCGAGGATGCAGCTGCCGACCGGGTGGCCGGAGGCGATGAGCGGCAGGAACGCCCAGGCGCCCATCTGGTCGAGCGCCAACCCGGGGTAGGCGGCGGCGAGTTCGCGCACCGACTCGAAGAAGATCGGGGTGCCGGCGCTGAGCGCCTCCGCGCCGGGGACGCGGGCGCCGGTCGGGGTGGCTTCGAAGCCGTCCAGGAAGCCGTCCGGGTAGCCGCTCTGCGAGACCAGGTGCAGCCGGTTGTCGCGCACGGCGTAGATGGCGAGTTCCTGGCCGCCGAAGGCCGGCAGGATCTGCTCGGCGACCGCCCGGCAGACGTCGCGCGCGGTGACGGCCTCGGTGAGCGCGCTGGCCAGCTGCAGCAGGTGGTGGGTGCCGGCGAGGCCGGTCGAGGCGGGGACGGCGGGCGGCGGGGCGGCGGGCGGTTCGGCGGCGCCGGGCGGGGCCTCGGCGGCGACGACCCGGCCGGTGACGCCGTGCGCGTCGGGGTAGAGCGAGAAGGCGAGCCAGCCGGCCGGCGGGCGGACGGCCAGGAAGGCGGTGGGCCGCTGGGAGAGCAGGGCGGCGCGGTAGCGGCTCTCGTAGAAGGGGTCGGCGAGCCAGGGCAGCGCGTCCCAGGGGTGCCGGCCGACCAGGTCCTCGCGGCGGACGCCGAGCAACGGCTCGATGCCCCGGTTGGCGTAGCCGATCCGGCCGTCCGGGTCGAGCGAGAAGACGCCTTCGCGCAGCCGTTCGACGGCGGCCGCGGCGGCGGTGAGGGTGCGGACGTCCAGGACGGCGCCGACCAGGTGGGTCCGGCCGTCCGAGAGGGCGGAGGGCACCCGGGCCCACAGCTCCACCGGGTACGGGTGGCCGTCCGGCCCGAGCACCCGGACCCGGGCGGCCAGCACCTCGCCCTCGGCCAGCGCGGTGCGGGCGGCGGCCCGGAAGCCGGCCAGGTCGCCGGGGGCGATCCGGGCGGAGAGGCCGGCCATCGTCCCGTCGAACTCGCCGGGCCCGAAGCCGAAGATCTCCCGGAACCGGGCGTCGGCGGCGAGCGCGCCGGTGGCCACGTTCCACTCGAAGAGGCCGACCCGGGTGGCCGGTGCGGACGACGGCGCCAGCTCCACCACGGGCGTGTCCGCGGCCGGCTCCACGGGCCGCCCGGCAGCCTGCAGCCCGGCCAGCCCGTCCGCGAGCTCGGCGGCGACGGCGGCCAGCCGGCGGCGCGCCCGGGCCGACACGCCCTCCTCGGCGGCCGGCCACAGCACGCTGAGCACCCCGAACGGCTCGGCGCCGGCCCCGACCGGCACGCAGGCGGTCGCGTAGTCGTAGGGCAGGCCGACCGCCAGCTGCGGGAAGCGCCGCATGGTGTCCTCGGTGTCGGCCAGCGCGACGGTGCGGCCGGTGCGGAAGCAGACCGCGACGGGCAGCGGCCCGGCGGCGGCGATCCGCCGGAACGGGCTCATGATCGACAGCGGCACGCCGGCGATGGTGCAGAGCAGCAGCGAGCGGCGGTCCGGCGAGCGCAGGTACACCATCGCGCCGTACGCCCCGGTGCGGCCGAGCGCGCGCCGGGCGGCGTCCGCGAGCAGCTCGTCTCGCTCGGGGGCGGCGTCCCCGGCCGCCCCGGCGGGCTCCCCGGTCCCGCCGGTCGGATGCGGATGGCGCATGCTCTTTTGCTACGCCGGGCCCGGAACGGTGTCAAGACGAGCCCCTCCCGCCCCACCGGCCCCGGACCGCCCCACGCGCCCCGGCGCGGAACTCGGACGGACCGCCGCCCGGCCGGGCCCGGGCTCAGATCGAGGTGAGGTCGACCTCGACCGGGTACGGCGCCACGGCCGTCACCCGCCCGGCGAACAGCTCACCCGCCCGGTACTCCCGGCTCGCCTCGTCCAGCACGTACGTGTGGACGACCGGCACCCGGCCGGCCGCCTGCTCGATCCGCCAGTGGAAGGGGATGCCGGCCTTGGCGTACTGGGCGAGCTTGACCACCCGGTCGGTGGTCTCCGAGCCCGGCGAGACGACCTCGACCAGCAGCAGCGCGTCCTCCGGTCTGGTCGGAGTCCTGTCGATGGTGTCCGCGCGGTAGACCCCGGCGTCGGGACGGCGGTTGTTGAGCGGCACGTCCTGCAGGCGGACGTCGAAGTCCGTGTCGGCGTTCCACTCCGCGCCGCCGGCTTCGTCCAGGGCGTTCGCCAAGAAGCGCGCAAGCCGGTTGTGGCGCTTCGACGCGCCAGGGCTCACGACCACCATCCCGTCGACGATCTCGATGCCCGCGCACTGCTCCGCGGTCCAGGAGTCGTATTCCTCGCTGGTGATCTGCCGGTGCATCCACTCGGGTGCGATCATCTCGGCCATCACTGCGTACCTCCCCTGCGCTGGTGGGCGGGCCGGTGCTGTGACCCCTCAATGTAGTGCACATCAGAGGGGCCGAGGTTTCGGGTGGTTCGCGGCCGTTCGATATCCTCGGGCGGTGAGGGGCGGCGTTCGGGTCGCCCGTGGGGGAAGCGAGAACCGGTATGCAGTCGCCGTCGTCCGAGGGGCCCGCGCAGGAGGCGGCGTGGGAGTGGGAGGCGGGCGCGGACGGTGCCGGCGTCGAACCCCGGGACGTGATCGACGGCGGCGGCGACGGGCCGCGGCCGACCCGCCGCAGGCTGCTGCTCGGGGCCGGGGCACTGGCGGCCGGCGCGGCGGTGTGGGCCGTCGCCCGCGCGGCCGGCGAGCAGGACGCCCCCGCGCCCGCCCCGACGAAGCCGCAGCCGACCGCGCTGTCCGGCCCCACCCCGCTGTGGACCTACCGGGGCCCCGAACCGATGACCCCCGAGCGGCTGCCCCGCCCGCCGGAGCGCCCGCTCTACCTGTCCAACGCCGGCCTGCGGGTACTCGACCCGGCCACCGGCGACGCCACCCGGCTGGTGGTCTTCGACCCGCCGCCGCAGCCGGACTGGCCGAGCGACTTCACGCCGCGCCCCAAGGTCGTGCTCGGCCCGCAGCACCTCTTCACGCTCACCTCCCCCGGCCACCTCGACGCCCGCCACCTCACCGACCCGGCCGGCGACTGGAGCCTGCCGCTGCCAGACGAGCTGACCGACGGGCGGAGCGGCGGCCCGGCCGGCGGCCCCGGCCTGTCGGTCTGCGCGGGTGGCGTCCTGTACGGCTACGCCTGGGGCCGCTACCGCCCCGGCAACGAACCGACCGTCGACCACCTCTTCGCACTGCGGGCCGCCGACCGCGCCCTGCTGTGGACCGTCCGCGCCGAGGGCGACGAGCAGGTCGTCGCCGTCAGCCCCGCCGAGGGCGGCCGGGTGGCCTGCGCGCGCGGCCTCGGCGACAGGGCCCGGCTGGTGGTCCGGGACGCCGCGGACGGCCGGGAGCTGTGGACCACCCCGGCCTCGGGCTGGTGCGTCGCCGGGCCGAAGCACCTCCTCGTCCAGGACGGCACCGGCGGGATGCGCGCGCTGCGCCCGACCGGCGAGCAGGCCTGGGTGTTCGGCCCGGCCCGGGGCGAGTCCTGGCAGGCGATGCCGCCCGTCCCGGACGGCGACCAGGTCTACCTGCCGCGCGACAACGGCGTGGTCACCGGGCACGACGCGGCCACCGGCGCGCTGCGCTGGAGCTGCCGGATGCCGTTCCTGCTGGACCACCGCAGCCACCCGGTGGTCGTCGGCGACACCCTGTTCGTCCCCGGCACGGCGGCCGGCGGGGTCTGCGCGGTGGACACCGCGAACGGCCGACTGCGGTGGAACTTCCGCGACTCCGGCCCCGGCCGGGACGTCTGGACGCTCGCCGCCGACGCCGACCGCCTCTACGCGGGCCACGACGACGTGCTGCACGCCCTCCCCGTGCACGAGGGCACGCCCGGCGCGGGCCGGGCGGCCTGATGAAGGTGCGCCCGATCTCCCCCGACCGGCTGGTCGAGCTGCTCGCCGAGCGGATCGGCGGACTCCCCGGCGCCGGGCAGCGGTGGCTGCGGGTGGCGGTGGACGGCGCCGGGCCCGCCCGGCCCGACGCGCTGGCCGACGCCCTGGTGGAACCGCTGCGGCTGCGCGGCCGCCCCTCCCTCCGGGTGTCGGCGGCCGACTTCCTGCGCCCGGCCTCGATCCGGCTGGAGTACGGCCACCACGACGCGGACGCCTTCCACGACCTGTGGCTCGACGACGGCGCCCTGCTGCGCGAGGTGCTGGACCCGCTGGAGCCCGGCGGCACCGGCCGGGTGCTGCCCACACTGCGCGACCCGGTCACCGACCGCTCCACCCGCGCCGCGTACCGGCAACTCCCGCCCGGCGGCGTGCTGTTGCTCGACGGCCCGCTGCTGCTCGGCCGCTGGCTGCCGCTGGAGCTGACCGTCCACCTGGCGCTCACCCCGGCTGCGCTGGCCCGCCGCACCCCCGCCGACCAGCAGTGGACGCTGCCCGCCTTCGCCCGCTACGAGGCGGAGACCGCACCGGCGGAGGCCGCCGACCTCACCGTCCGGATGGACGACCCGCGCCACCCGGCCCTGGTCGAGCGGTCGTAGCGCCGCTTCCGGGGAGCCCGCCACCCCGCTACGGTGAGCCGGTGAACGACTACGCGGTGCCCGTCCTGCCGAGCCGGGACCTGGCCGAGACGCTCGACTTCTACGGCCGCCTGGGCTTCGAGCCCCGCGGCGACTGGATCGCGGACCACGGTTACCTGATCGTGGCCCGCGGGTCCGTGGAACTGCACTTCCGGTACGACCCGCAGGTGGATCCGCTGGCCACGGCCGGCAGTTGCTACGTCCACGTGGCGGACGCGGACGCCCTCCACCGGGCGTGGGCCGAGATCGGCGTACCCGGCGACGAGGCCA
The DNA here is from genome assembly GCF_049543595.1 of Kitasatospora sp. NPDC094028. Taxonomy (NCBI): domain Bacteria; kingdom Bacillati; phylum Actinomycetota; class Actinomycetes; order Kitasatosporales; family Streptomycetaceae; genus Kitasatospora; species Kitasatospora sp. NPDC094028. The sequence goes on from NZ_JBMVFA010000023.1 coordinate 102,569, forward strand.
CCGGCAGCCGCCTCACGGAGCCGGCCGAGACCCCTTACCGCATGCGGGAGTTCGCCCTCGTGGACCGCAGCGGGAACCTGCTGCGGATCGGCAGTCCGGCACCGTCGCGGCCGTGATCACGACCGCGGTCCGTCAGGGGCGGCGCCCGGCACCGCCCCGCGGCGGCCGGCCGGCCCCGGCGGCCGCCGGGGCCGGCCCGCGCTGGCAGTACGGGCACCAGAAAACGGCCCGGTCGCGCGGGGCCACGCCCTGGCGGCCCGTCAGGATCGGGGTGACGCAGCGCGGGCAGGGCCGCCCGGCGCGGCCGTAGACCCAGTGCTGGTAGCCGGGCCGGGTGTCCCCGGTGGTGACGTGCCCGGGGCGCAGCCTGTTCGCCTCCAGCATCGCCCGGGCACGCTCCACCAGCCGGTCGGGGTGCGGGAGTTCGCCGACCTCGGTCCACGGCGTGACGCCCGCGACGAAGCACAGTTCGTTGGCGTAGACGTTGCCGATCCCGGCGAGGTTGCGCTGGTCGAGCAGGGCTTCGACGAGCGGGCGCCCCGGGCGGGAGAGCAGGCGGCGGACGGCCTCGACCGGATCCCAGTCGGGGCCGAGCAGGTCGGGGCCGAGGTGGCCGGTGATCCGCCGCTCGTCGGCGGTGCGCAGCAGCTCGACGACGGGCATCCGGTAGCCGATCGCGGTGCCCCGGTCGGTGCCGAGGACGACGCGGATCTGGTGGGCGGGGCCGCCGGTCCAGCGCTCGCCGGGGCGGTAGACCTCCCAGCGGCCGTCCATCCGCAGGTGGGTGTGCAGGGTGAGCCCGCCTTCGAGGCGGGTCAGCAGGTGCTTGCCGCGCGGGGTGACGTCGAGCACCCGGCGGCCGGCGAGGGCGGCGGTGGCGTGCGCGGGGACGCGGAGTTCGGCGTGGGTCAGCGGCTGCCCGGCGAGGGCTTCGCGCAGCCGGGCCGCCTCGCGGTAGACGGAGTCACCTTCTGGCATGTCTCCATCCTCCACCGCGCGGCGGCCCGGCGGCGCAGCGGGGCACCGCCGTTCGGCGGGCCCGGCCGCCCTACTCGGCCGAGGCCGGGGGCTGGTCCCGGACGACGGTGACCGGGCAGGGCGCGTGCTCGGTGAGGTGGCGGCTGACGGAGCCGAGCAGCACGCCGGAGAAGCCGCCGAGGCCGCGGCTGCCGACGACGACCAGGGCGGCACCCCGGGCGGCCTCCAGCAGGGCCTGGACGGCGTTGCCGGGCACGACGTTCCGGGTGATGTGCACGCCCGGGGCCTCGTCGGCGGCCCTGGTGACGGTCTCGTCGAGGGTCCGGCGGGCCAGTTCCTCGGGGTTGAAGGCCTCGGCGGGCGGGACGGCCTGCCCGCCCCAGCCGTAGAAGGCCGGGTACTCCCAGGCGGTGACCGCGTGGACGGTGCCGTGGACGGCCCGCGCGTAGTCGATCGCCCAGCGCAGTGCCTGCTCCGAGGCGGGCGAGCTGTCCACGCCGACGACGATCCGGGGGGCGGTGCTCATTCCGTGTCTCCTTCGGTTGGTCCTGCCCGGTGGGAAGGGGGCGTCCCGGGGTCAGCTGCTGCGGTACGCCGCCCAGGAGTTCGCCATCCGCTGCGCCTGGCCCGGGGTGAACTGGGTCATGCAGGAGTCGTAGCTGTAGTCCATGAAGTTGTGGATCGGGTCGAGGCCCGGCCCGGCGCAGGTGTGGCGGCCCTCGGGGCAGCCGTAGGCGGCGCTGCGCTCGGGCGGGGTGTCGTCGACGTAGTCGCCCGGGGCCAGGCAGCCGCCCTGGAAGGTGTGGAAGAGGCCGAGCCAGTGGCCGGTCTCGTGGGTGGCGGTGTTGCCCTCGTTGTAGTGGGTGGCGGAGCCGCCGGGCAGCGAGGCGTCGAGCACGACGACGCCGTCGTCGGCCGGGTCGGAGCGGTAGGCGTTCGGGAAGGTCGCCCAGCCGAGCAGGGACTGGCCGAGGTGGGCGGTGTAGAGGTTGAGGGTGCCCTGGTCGCCCCGGCGCAGGGCCCGCTTCATCGCCTTCTCGGCGGCCGAGCCGGGGGTGACGCCGTTGTACCAGCCGGCGTTGTCGGTCCAGTCGGTGCCGGCCAGCTCGAAGTGGAACCGGGTGTCGGTGTTGCCCGCGCCCTGGCCGCCGTAGGTGGCGTTGAGGTGGTCGAGCTGGGCGTCGACGGCGCCCTGGCCGAGCCGGCCGGTGTCCCCGTCGTGGATCACGTGGACGTACACCGGGACGGTGGTGGGCACGGCGGCGAGCGGGACGTGGGTGGAGCCGAGCCGGGCCAGCCGGTCGTCGAGGTCGGCCTGCATGGCCCCGGCCTGGGCCGCGTCCACCGCGTTCGGGTCCTTCCCGGACGGCCCGCCGGCCGGCTTCCGCGCGGCGGCGTCCACGGCGTCCACGGCGGCGCCGGTGCCGTCGCAGACCGCCGAGGCGGACGCGGCCGCGTCCGCGTGGTGCGCGACCGGCGCGGCGAACTGGCTCAGGCCGGCCGCGGCGACCAGCGCGGCGGCGCAGGGGAACAGGCGGGTGGCACGCGGGCGCACCCGGGGAGTACGGCGCATCTGCGCTCCTGACGAGGAGACGAGGAATCCGACGGAGGACCGGCCGCACCCCGGTCCCGCCCGGCGGCACGCGGCGGCGCTCGGCGCGGGCTCACGGGGCCGCGGACCCGCCGAGACTACGACGCCGCGAAGTCGATCTCCCGCAGGGCGCGCGCGGCGGGCCGGTCGAGTACCACCACCGACGCACAGCCGGCCGGCGGCTCCCCCGCCGCCGCCCGCAGCAGCCGGGCCACCGCGGCCCGGTGCCGGGCGAAGGCGTAGCGGGAGACGCCGCGCCCGCGCCGGCGCTGCCCGTCCCGTGCCTCGGCGGGCCCGACGTCGATCACCAGCAGGTGCACCCGGCGGCCCTGCCGGGCGGCGGCGCGGGCGAGCCAGGCCCGGACGAACGGCAGCGTGCCGCAGTCGTGCACGGCGAGCGGCCCGCCGTCCAGCACGGCCCGGCGCAGCCGCCGGTAGTGCGCGAGCCGGGCGAGCGGGCGGTAGAGCCCGTACGGGAGGCGGGCGGGCAGGCGCGCCGCGTACTCCTCGCGGACCAGCTGGGAGTCGACCAGCGGGGCGCGCACGCAGCGGCTCATCAGGGTGCTCTTGCCGCTGCCGGGCAGTCCGGTGACGACCAGCAGGTCGCCCGCCGGGTAGTGCAGGGCGGCCGGGCCGGGGCCGCGCAGCTCGTGCCGGCCGGCCCGGACGGCCTTGGCCCCGGCGGTGCGGGGCCGCGGCACCCGGGGCACCGCCGCCCGCACCGCCGTTCGCGCCGTTCCCGCCCCGGTCACCGTCACTCCCCCTGCCGTTCTCCCTCCCGGGAGCATCGCGCATTCCCAAGGCCGAGTAAAGGCCCGAGGTCAGACGGCGGGGCCGGCCCGGGGCGGCCCCGAGGGCCTACGGCAGCTGCGGCGCGACCTGCGCGGCGATCAGCTCCAGGTGGTCGAGGTCGTGCAGGTCGAGGATCTGCAGGTAGATCCGCTCGGTGCCGACCGCCGCGTACCGGGCGATCTTCTCCGCGACCTCGGCCGGGGTGCCGGCCAGGCCGTTGGCCTTCAGTTCGTCCACGTCGCGGCCGATGGCGGCGGCCCGGCGGGCCACCTCGGCGTCGTCGCGGCCGACGCAGGCGACCAGCGCGTTGGAGTAGACCAGGTCGTCGGCCCGGCGGCCGGCCCGCTCGGCGGCGGCCTTCACCCGGCCGAACTGGACGGCGCTGCCCTCCGGGGAGACGAACGGCAGGTTGAACTCGTCGGCGAAGCGGGCGGCCAGCGCCGGGGTGCGCTTGGCGCCGAGGCCGCCGACCAGCACCGGGATGCGGTCCTGGGCGGGCTTGGGCAGCGCGGGCGAGTCGGTCAGCGTGTAGTACTCGCCGGCGAAGTCGAAAGTGTCGCCGAGCTTGGTGTTCCACAGGCCGGTGATGATCGCCAGCTGCTCCTCCAGCCGGCCGAACCGCGCCGCCGGGAAGGGGATGCCGTACGCGGTGTGCTCGTCCCCGTACCAGCCGGCGCCGAGGCCGAACTCGACCCGGCCGCCGCTCATCGCGTCCACCTGGGCGACCTGGATCGCGGTGACGCCGGGCAGCCGGAAGGTGGCGGCGGTCATCAGGGTGCCGAGCCGGATGGTGCTGGTCTCGCGGGCGAGCCCGGCCAGGGTGATCCAGGCGTCGGTGGGGCCGGGCAGGCCGTCGACGTCGCCCATCTTCAGGTAGTGGTCGGAGCGGAAGAAGGCGCTGAAGGCGCCGAGCTCCTCGGCGGTGCGGGCCACCTTGAGGAGGGTGTCGTAGCTCGCGCCCTGCTGGGGTTCGGTGAAGACTCGAAGATCCATACGGACCATTCTGGTACGGACCGCCCGCCGATCCCCGCCCGGATCCGGCTGAACCGGCGAACCCGCCCGGGACACACCCCGGGGTGGCCAAGGTCTCAGCACGGAACCGTCACGACCCTGCGGTCCGCGGGCCCGGCTCGCCTACCGTGGACGGATGTTCGCGATCCCCGACGAGTCCTTCCGGCGCTCCCCCGACGAGCCGTCCGGCTGCCCGCTGCCCGGCATCGTGGCCGCCTTCACGCCCCGGCTGGCCGAGTTCGCCTTCGAGCCCGGCTTCGTCGCGGCCGTCGACCAGCACGTCGCGATGCTGCGCGAGCTGCTGTACGCGCAGGGGCCGGAGCTCGCGCCCCGGCCCCTGGACCGTGAGGAACTGTCGGACTACGCGCTGGGTTTCCTGGACGCGCTCGCCGAGATCGGCTGGCGGGAACCGGTCGGTCACGACTACGCCGTGCTCCGGCTGACCGCGATCTGCTGGCTGGTGCGCGAGCAGGGCCTGCCGGCCGTCTGAGGCCGATGTGACCGGCGGCCGCCGGTCACATCGGCCGGGCGCCGGCGGGGTGCCGGGGCCGGTCTGGGCGGTCGGGCGGACCGGCTGTCCGGGATGGTTCCCTCGGGTGAACGCCGCGGGCCTTGGGCCCGCGTAGAGTGGCAGTTCCGGCAAGTCCGGCCACACGGCGACCGGGCGGAGGGGACGACCGAGGGTGAGCATCAGCGAGGCGGACAGCGGCACGGCGCGCGGCGGAGCCGGCGGCCACCGGCCGTTGGTGTGGCGGACCCTGCCCGAGCAGCCGGTGGCCGCCGTCCTGCTGCTGCACGGCGGCGAGGAGCACAGCCTCGCCCGGCCCGGCCCGGTCAACCTGCCGCTGCTGCGGATGCGCGGTTTCCTGCGTCCGCTCGCCCGCGAGGCGGCCGCCGCGGGCATCGCCGTGGGCACCGTCCGCTACCGGCACCGCGGCTGGAACGGGGAGCGGGCCGACGCCGCCCGCGACACCCTCGCCGCGCTCGACGAGCTCGCCGAACAGCTCGGCCCGGTGCCGACCGTCCTGATCGGGCACTCGATGGGCGGCCGCGCCGCGCTGCGGGCCGGCGGGCACGAGACCGTCACCGGCCTGGTCGCCCTCGCCCCCTGGTGCCCGCCGGGGGACCCGTGCGAGCAGCTCGCCGGACGCGACGTCCTGCTGCTGCACGGCGACCGCGACAGCGTCACCCCGCCCGCCGACACCCGGGCCTTCGCCGCCCGCAGCCGGGCCGCCGGCGCCCGGGTCTGCGGCTACACCGTCACCGGCAGCGGCCACGCCATGCTCCAGCGCATCCCCGACTGGCACCGCGCCACCGCCCGCCTCACCACCGCGCTCCTCGGCCTCCGCCCGTTCCCCGCCGAGACGGCCTCCGCGCTGGCCCTGCCGGCCGGCTCCCCCGAGGCGCTCACGCTGGCCCTCCCCCGCCAGCCCCGCCCGGCTGCGGGCCGGTAGCGGCCCGGTAGCGGGGCGGCGGCCCGAGGTCCGTTCGAACCCCGGACCGCCGGTCTCACGGCATCGGCAGCACCAGGGTGAAGTGCGCGCCCTGCAGCACCGGGTGGACGCCGCGGCGGGCCGCGAGCAGCAGGTCGCCGTCCGCCTGCTGGGCCAGGGTGCGGGCGCGGTGCAGGCCGTCGCCGCGGCCGGGGCCGCGGGTGGAGAAGCCGCGCCGGAAGATCCGGTGGTCACCGGCGGTGTCGGCGATTCCGGGGCCGCTGTCCTGCACCTCGACGGTGACGTCCCCGTGGGCCGACTCGGCCCGCAGGCGGATCGAGCCGCCGCTGGCGCCCAGCGCCTCGGCGGCGTTGCCGAGCAGTTCGTACAGCAGCACCTGGAGCACGTCGGCGCGCACGGCGGCGACCGTCCCGGCCGGCACGGCGATGGTCAACTCGACGCCGGGGTGGGCGGTTTCGAAGTCCGGCCGGATCCGGCCGAGCACGCCGAGCAGGTCGGCCTCGCCGCCGAGCGGCAGGTCGGCGAGCGGGAGTGCGGCGGTCTCCTCGGCGAGGGCACGGGCGCGCTCGGGGCCGGGGTCGGCGCGGTAGCCGGCCAGGCCGGGGGTGAGCAGGTGCCGGTGCAGCGCCCACGCGTCGAGCGCCGGCCGGTCCGGCCCGGGGGTCTCGGCGGCCAGGCGCTCCAGGGCTTCGGCGAGGTGCTTCCCGGCGTCGGCGGCGAGCCCGGTCAGGACGCCGTTGTCGTCGAGCAGCACGCCGCCGGGGGTGACCTCCCGGACCACCGGCAGGGCCGCGAGCCGGGCGGCGCCGGCCCACAGGGCGTCCTCCCCCACCGGGTCGACGCGGGCGCAGACCAGGGCGATCTCCCGCATCATCTCGTTGACGCCGACCGGCGCGTCGCCGGTGCGCAGCGACAGCGCCGCCCAGAACGCGGCCTCGGCGGCCGGGTTGCCCCGGACCGGGGCGAGGACGGCCGCGCGCAGGGCCGCGGCGAGCTGCGCGTCGTCCGTCCAGCGGGGCAGCGCGCCGGCCCCGGCGGGCAGCCGGCGGGGCGAGCGCAGCAGGTGGTCGAGGAAGAGCCGGATCAGGTCGGGATGCAGCCCGGTCTCGTAGGCGAGCGAGGCGGCGGTGCCGAGGTCGCCGAGGCCGCTGAGGTCGACGATCCAGGACAGCGTGCGCCAGGACGACTTCGGCTCGGCGAACACCCGGCCGCCGGTGAACGCGGCCAGCGGCCACCGCGGGCCGGCCACGCGCAGCAGCCCGACCGCCCGGCGCCGGCGCGCGGCGGCCAGCCGCAGCAGCGAGCGCAGGTCGAGGACGGCCGCCTGGGAGCGCCCGGCGTAGCCGCGCCCGTCGAGGCCCCAGCCGACCGCCAGGAAGGGGGCGAGGCCGGGCAGGGCGGGGATGGCCCGGGTGCCGGGGTCGGCGACGAACAGGTCCACGTCCCCGGCCGGGCGGAACGCGGCCAGGTCCTCGTCCGCGAAGACGCCGAACAGCCGGGTGAGGTGGCCGCCCTCGACCGGGTGGGCGGTGCGCGGGCGCGGCCCCTCGCCCAGGAACTCGTCCAGGGCGGTGGCGAAGTCGACGGCCGGGCGGGCGCCGCCGGCCAGTTGCAGCGACTGGTAGGCGTCCAGCAGCCGGTGCTCGGCCGAGCCCTGGCGGACCGCCCAGCCGGCGAAGGACGGCGCCCGGCGGGTCGCCGGGTCGAGATGCCAGCGCAGGATCTCCGCCGGCTCCTCCTTCCAGCACCACTCGGGCAGCGGCGGCACGGCGGCCGGGCCGCCGGAGTGGTCGTCGGAGCGGTCCAGCAGGGCCTTCGCCGCCCGGAGCGAGCCGGCCTCGATCAGCGCGCGGCAGGCGGCGGCCCAGCCCTCCTCGGCGTCGGGCAGCGCCGCCAGCCGGGCGTCGAGCGCGGCCCGGCCCGCCGCGACGCCCGCGGCCAGCTCGTCCTCCAGTGCCGTGAGCGCGGCGGCCGCCTCGGGCCAGGACTCCCGGCAGCGGGCGGCGAGTTCGTCCCGGTCGGCGGCCGGGGCCTCGATCCCGGCGAGGTCGGCGCGCCGGGCGGTCTCCTCCAGCCGGGCGCGGAGCTGGGCGTGGCGGCGCTCCCGGACGGTCTCCAGCCGGCGGCTCAGATCGTCCAGCCGGGCGCGGTCCAGCGCGGCGCAGTCGGTGAGCACGGTCTCGGCGAGGGCGAAGTGCCCCTCGGCGAGCAGGCTCTCGTACACCTGGTGCTCGTCGTCCTCGGCCGCGATGCCCTCGACCAGGGCGCGGGCGAGCTGCTGCGGCCCGGCCGGGTCGGGCGCGTGCAGGGCGACGAGCAGCGCGCGGTGGCGGAAGCGGCCCGGCCAGAGCCGCAGGAGTTCGCCCAGGTGCGGGTCGAGCGATTCGATCACGACGGCTCCTCGGTGGTCATGACCGCCGCCCCGCTCACGACTGCTCCCGCGACCAGTCGTAGAGCGGCCGCAGCCGTTCCAGGAAGGCGATCATCGGCAGGCCGTAGGGCTTGCCGACGCCGCCAGCCTCGCTGAACAACTCGTCCCAGGAGGCGGACAGTTCGGCTCCGAGCCGGCGGCAGTACAGGAGTTCCTGGGGCGCGCTGAGCGAGACCTCGGACTCGGCCCCGGTGGAGGCGAGCTCGCGGGCGGTGCGGACGATCGACTCGATCCGCCGCTGGAAGGTGAGCTGGCTGCGCCAGGCGATCGGCGCCTTGCCGGCGGCCGCGACCAGGTCGTCCAGGTGCCGGCGGACGTTGCGCGGCAGCAGCGGCTCCACCGAGGGGCGCAGCTCCGCGTCCAGGGCGGCGGCGCGGATCTCGGCGAGCAGGCCGCGCGCCCCGAACAGGCCGTCGTGCATGGCCTGCCCGGCGTCGAAGTCGAAGCGGCCGCGCAGCCGTTCGATGTGGTCGATCTGCCCGGTGAGTTCGACCCAGGCGGCCTCGGCGGCGGCCCGGTCGGCGGCGTGCGCCATGGCCGCGGTGAAGGCCTTCATCGGCAGCGGGCGGCCGGGCTCGCGTTCGGCGGCGAGCACGGCGAGGCGGCGCCAGCGGTCGGGCAGGGCGCCCGCGAGCATGCAGATCACCTCGCCGCCCTCGGCGCCGCCCCACAGCAGGGTCTCCGCCATCCCGGCGACGGCCCCCACCGTGCGGGCCGGCGACCCGCCCTCGGCGAGGATCAGCGCGGAGTCGACCAACAGCTCCTTCAGCGGGCCGACTTCGAGCCCGGTGGCGGCGGCGCAGGCGGCCGCCGCGGCCGGGTCGGCGAGCAGCCGGCCGACGACCGCGGCCTCGACGAAGGCGCGCCGGCGCCAGGCGTCGGCGACCAGCCAGCCGGTCCAGCGCTCCCGGGGCGTGACGGCGGGGTCGGGCTCGGGCCCGGGCCCGGGCTCGGGCTCGTGGTCGGACTTGTGGTCGGACTCGTGGTCGCACCCGCCGTCGTCGCCCCGGCCGAGCACGATGGCCACGCCCCGGCGCAGCTCCTCGGCCGGGACGCGCGCGCTCTCCCAGCTGTCGAGGACCGCCCACGGGTCGTCGAGTTCCCCGATCCGCTCGCCGATCACACTGGTGAAGCCGTTCGGGCCGGTCGCCCGGCGGGCCTGTTCCAGCAGCGGCAGGGCGACGCTGCGCGCGGCCCGGGACCGGCCCGGGGAGGCGGGGGCGCCCGGGCGGGGCGCCGGAACGCCGGGGCGCTCGGGGCCGGCCGGGATGCCGAGCGCGGCCGCGAAGGCGTCGGCGAAGTCGACGCCCCGGACGTGGATGCCGACCTGCCCGACCCGCCCGGCGGCGTTGCCCCGGGGCCCCTCGCTGAGCGGGGAGAAGCTGCCGAGCAACACGCTGTCGTCGCTGAGCACGGCGCGCACGCCGGCCCGGCGGCGCTGGACGTGGATGCCCGCCTCCTGTGCGGTGAGCAGTTCGGCGAAGGCCTTGCCGATCTTGCCGGAGACATGGGTCTGCGGGTGGACGAGGTGGACGCTCGCGCCGCCCGCGGCGACGTCGCGCACCCGCCGCGCCATCAGGTCGTTGGCCACCCGGGGGTCGATCCGGTCGTCGGTGATCGCCAGCCGCCGGCTGCGGGTGGTGAGCGCGGAGGAGATCAGGTCGCGGTGCGCGCTGTCGCGGACCAGTTCGACGGAGGGCGTGCCGCCGGTGGAGCGGGCCAGCGAGTCGAGCACCGCGGTGTGGTACTCGGCCCAGCTCTCCGCCCACAGCCGCACCACCGCCTCGTCGGCGAGTTCCCTGTCGGGGGCGGGCCAGAGCTCGGAGGCGTCGGCGCCGCGGCCGGGGCGCCGGGTGGCGGCGTCGTCCTCGGCGCCGTCCGGCTGGAGCTGGATGCGGGCGCCGTCCGCCGCGAAGGGGTAGGCCTTGCGGGCCCACAGCAGGGCGTCGGCGACGCAGCGCGGGGCCGCGGGGCCGTCCGCGGCGGGCTCGACCAGCACGCCGATCTCGCCCTGGTCGTTGGCGAGGTCGGCGTGCAGCGGGCTCTGCGAGCCGAACAGCGCCCGGGAGGCGTCCTGGACGACCAGGCAGGCGTCGGTCTGCGCGCTGCGGTCCTCGAACAGCACCTGGGTGGGGTAGCGCGCCTTGAGCTCGTTGAGGGCGGTGCGCACCGGGGTGGGCAGGGTGTCGGCGGCGCTGCGGCCCCAGAGCAGCACCACGCTGACGCCCTTGGCGAGCCGGTCGGTGAGCGCCGGCAGCAGGGCGTTCAGGGTGCTGTAGCGGATCAGCGGGCTGGAGACGACGAGCTGGGTGGTGGCGGAGCGGATCAGCTCCTCCACCGCCCACAGGTAGCCGGCGGCGTGCTCGACCAGGACGACGCCCGCCCGGCCCCGGTCGGCGTCGACGATCCGCTCCTCGATGCCGGCGGCCAGCTTCTCCAGCTGCTCCTGGGCGTCGTCGATCTGATTGACCTGCTTGCCGGGCAACTTGTCCACCTGCGCGGCGAGTTGGCCGAGCAGACTGTCCAGGGTCTCGGCCGGGACGAGGCCGCGGTCGGCCCGGCCGGTGAGCTTGCGGACGAACTCGTGGTCGGGCTGCTCCTCGGCGAGGCCGGCCAGGTGCTCGGCCATCCGCTGGCGGGCGCGCATGCCCCACATGTGCTCGTCGTCGATGAGCTTGACGGAGAGCACGTCGCGGGCGGTGTCGACGCGCACGGCGAGCCGGACGGACAGCCAGCGCAGCTCCTCCGGCGGGCGCAGCACCGGGCTGCCGAAGCCGACGTCGAGCACGTTCTGCCGGAAGCCGCGGCGCCGGCGGTCGTGCCGGATCGCCGCCTGGACGGCCTCCAGCAGGTCCCCGGCCGACAGGTCGGCCTCGGTGACGCCCTGGTGCGCGGGCAGTTCGAGGCTGCCCTCGGGGGCGAAGCGCTTGCCGCGCCACTCGGGGAACAGCTGGCCGGTGACCGGCTCGAACAGGAAGCGCCGGGTCTCCTGGACGGTCGCGGCGTCGCGCAGGCCGCCCTCGGTGAGCATGTCGCGGGCGCCGTCCGCGAGTTCGAGGTCGCCGCTGTCGAAGCGGACCAGGATGTGGCCCTTGCTCCAGAGGCTGTGCACCACGTCGACGATGATCCGCTCGGGCAGCCGGAACAGGTCGACCTGGGACTCGACGGTGGTGCGCCCGGCGGCAATGGCGCGGGCCACCAGGTCCTCCAGGGTGGTCAGTCCGCTCTCCGGGCCGAGCAGCACCTTGAGCGCCACCAGGCGGCAGGGGACGGCGAGTTGGGCGGTTCCGTTCATCGCTGCACCAGGTTTCCGTTCACTCGCCCATCAGCGTCTCGGCCGGGACGATCCGACCGTGGCGCCGGACCGTCTTGGTGATGATGTCCCAGGAGGTGCCGCCGTGTTCGGCGAAGTGCGCGAACCCGCCGACCAGGACGAGCAGCCGGCGCCCGCGCGAGAGCAGCACGTTGGCGACCTCGTTGCGGCCGACGTGCCCGACGTTGCCCGCGACGGTGTTGCCGGACTGGGTGGTGCGGACCAGCGAGACGATCACCCGGTCGGCCTCCCGGCCCTGGAAGGAGTGCACGGTGTGCACCCGGCCGCGCAGCAGGCCCTTGTTCTCCAGCAGGTTCTTCTGGGCCCGGTAGGGGGTGAGGACGACGAGGCCGCCGTCGTCCTCGGCCGGCCGGTCGGGCGCCAGCGGGGCCGGGCGCATGCGGTCCACCAGGCGGTCGATCACCTCGACCTCGCCCTGGTTGTACCAGTACGGGTGCTCGGCGCAGTCCTCCAGCCCGGTGGTGTCCAGCCACACCAGGGCGGCGCCCCGCAGGAAGCCCGGCCGCTGCACGCCGTGGTCGAGGTCCGCGAGGGAGGAGGTGCCGAGGAAGCTCTTCGGCAGGCCGTCGTCGTCCGGCCGGAACGGCACGTACGGGTAGAAGGCGCGGCCGACCGGCTGGGCGATGTCCGGATGCATCCGGAACTGCAGGTTCAACTGGCCGAGCGGGGAGGCCTCGTAGTGGACCTTGCCGGTGTCCGGCTCCTCCCGGTCCGCGAAGAGGTGGCCGAACATCCGCAGCACCCGCTCGCGCATCTCCCGCTCGTCGTAGTGCAGGCGCATGTCCTTGTCGGGGTGGTCGCGCAGGCTGCGCAGGAACTGCAGCACCTCCTCCTCCCGGTGGGCGCCGAGCTGGCGGTGGTCGCCGATCAGGGTCCAGCGGGTGCCGAGGACGAGCGGGATGATCAGCTCGGTCGGCCAGGCCTTGGCGGCCTCCTCGACGATCACCCAGTCGAACATGTCGCCCGGGTCACGGTCGGTGTCGGTGATGGTCGCCGCGATGGAGCAGGTGGCGAGGACGATGCTGGCGCCGTTCTTGATCCGGTCGGTCAGCTCGATCTGGTTCGAGGCGACGCTCTTCAGCCAGGCCTCGGCGACCGGCCGGTCCTGGTCGTTGAGGGGCAACGGCCGCTCGCCGGGCGGCAGTTCCTCGAAGCGGCGGCGCTCCTCGGCCGACAGCCGCTCGGGGTGCAGCATCCATTCGAGCTGGGACTCGATGGTCTGCGCGAGGCGCTCGGTGAGCTTGCCGAGGGTGTGCGCGAGGACGGTGCGGTCCTTGACCCGCTCCTCGTCGTCCTGCCCGTCCGGGGTCTCCCGCAGGATCAGGACGTCCGGCATCTCCTTGATCAGCCGGGCGGCCAGGTTGTCCAGCGCGTAGTTGGACTGCGCGCTGACCAGCACCCGCGCGCCCGGCTCCTCCCGGAGGAAGCGGCGCAGGGCGTGCGCGGCCACCGTGGACTTGCCGGTGCCCGGCGGGCCCTGCAGGGCGTAGAAGGGCTGCAGGGCCAGCATGTCGTTGATCCGGTCGGGGGCCTCGCCCTCCAGCTGCGTGTCGGGGGCGGAGCGCCAGCGGCCGCGGCCGAGGTCGTAGGAGATCGGCGCGCGCAGGCTGCGGATCAGCGCCGCCTGGTTCTCCAGCATCGTCCGGGCCTTGGCCTGCCGGGCGATCTGCGGCTCGGAGCCGCCGTCGTCGGAGGGCCGCAGCCAGCCGACGCTCGGCACCCGGTCCTGGTTGCGGTGCGGGCGCACCACGATGGTGTCGCGGTCCCGCCGCTCGACCAGGTCGACCTTGATCACCCGGTGGCCGAAGTACGGGCCGCGCTGGTGGCCGGGCACCACGTCGAGGGTGATGTACTCGGAGTCGACGTCCAGGTTCTCGACGAAGTCGCTGAGCCGCGGGCGCCGCTTCGGGTCGGTGCTGAAGGCCGTCAGCAGCTGGGAGCGGTGGCGCCACGCGGCGTCCCGGTGCTCGTCGAAGGTGAGCACCGCCAGCCCCGGGTCCTCGGCCTTGTCGGTGCGGATGAACGGGTACTTGCGGGCGTCCAGCGCGGTGCGCTGGTAGGCGAGCAGGAAGTCCAGCGAGCGCAGGAACTCCTGCTCCTCGCTGCCGCGGGCCCGGGCCCGCTTGACGGACTCGGTGAGCGGCAGCCAGGACGGCCGCCCCGCGCGCACCTTGGCCAGGCTCTGCCCCGGGTAGAACGGCACCACCTCGATCCGGCCGACCTTGCGGCGCGGCTGGGCGCGGACCAGCGCCTGCGCGTGGTTGCGGTCCTTCAGGTACTTGATGACCAGGGTGTCCTCGTGCTGCTCGCCGCGCTGCTTGGTGAGCAGGTCCTGGTCGTACAGGAAGGCGCAGAACCAGACCGCCTGCTCGCCGATCAGCACCCAGCGGGCCTCCTGCAGCTTCTCCGGCTCGTCGTTGGCGAAGCCGACCGCGCCGTTCGGCGACCAGACCAGCTCGGCCCCGCGCAGCTCCCGGACGTAGAAGTTCCGCAGCGCCTCCCGGCCCGCCGGGGTGTCCGGGCTGTGGCTGATCCACTTGCGCAGCTCGAAGATCGTCTCCACCGACTGGTCCGGCAGGAAGGCGACCAGCCGGGGCACCTCCTCGGCCGCGTCCTCCCACAGCCGGCGGATGCCCTCCCAGTTCTGCTCCAGCCGGCGCAGCGCCTGGAAGGAGGTGACCCGCGCCTCCGGCGCCTCCTCCAGCATCTCGCGCAGCAGCGACACCAGCGGCTTGGGCAGGTCCACCCGGCCGGTGAGGTGGGCGCGCATCCGCGTGCGCAGCGTGGCCAGCGCGATCGCCTGCGCCGGGCCGTCCACGGCCTGGGCCCGCGCGAACTCCTCCGGCAGCAGCTCGGGGATCGGCCCGCAGAACCACTCGAAGCCGAGCACGCCGAGCCCGAACACGTCGGTGGTCGCCCACTCCCGGCGACGGCCGGAGCGCTCGTGCAGCAGGAAGTCCAGGGTCTCCGGGGCGAGGTAGGCGAGGTGCCGGGCCTGGTCCATGCCCTGCGGCGCGGCCAGGTAGAGCCGGCGCACCAACTCCCCCACCTGGGCGGAGTTCTGCAGCGCGGTGCGGCGCACCAGGTTGCCGATCAGGGTGCTCAGCTCGAAGCGGGAGAGCTGGACCGTCACCGAGGCCTCGCCGTGCCGCTGGACGGCGCGCAGCGCGCCGAGCGTCAGGTTGCGGTGCATCAGCCGGGCGCCGTGCAGGTGGTTCAGCGCGTCCAGCAGCACGCTGAACGCCTCGAAGGCCTCGATCCGCGCGGACTGCGCCCAGCGGACCGTCGCGTCGACGTTCAGGGCCTGGCCCTGGCTCTCGGTGATCGCGAAGGCGACCTCGTTGGCCGCGTCGAAGCCGCCGCTGCGGATGGTGGGCAGCGCGGGGTGGCTCAGCGCGTCCAGCCGCAGCAGGCCGCGCACCTCGTGCTCCCACAGCTCGCCGGCGAAGCCCTGGATGCCGATGAAGACGGACGCCTCCAGCCGCCCGGCCAGGTCCCCCGGGTAGTTCAGCTCGACCCGGAACAGCAGGCCGGGCACGACCACCTCCGGCTCGCCCGCGCGCTCGTACGGGCCGTACGGGGCGTTGGGCTTGCAGAAGAGGCGGTCGACGAGGTCGCGGTAGGCGTCGACGTCGTCGGTGTGCGGTGCGTCAGCCGGGTGTGCGTGCATCGGCGTTCGCCTTCCTGGTTTCCGTTGGGGAGTGGTCGGTCGGCGCCAGCTCGCCGCCCAGGCGCAGGGCCAGCAGGCCGTCGTCGGTGCCGACCGCGAGCAGGCCGCCGGCGATGCAGAGGGAGCGGCAGGGGACGCCGAGCCGGATGACGTGCCGCTGGACGGCGGCGAGCGGGTCCCAGATCCGCACGGTGCCGTCCTCCCCGGCCGAGGCGACCAGCGGGGTGCCGTCCGGCGCGTGGTAGGCGGCCAGGGCCTCGACCCAGCCGGTGTGGCCGTCGAGGACGGCGAGGTCGGGGGGTGTGGCGTCGGGTGCGGCGGGGTCGAGCAGGGCGCAGCGGATGAGGCCGTCCGTCGCCGCGCTGACGGCGACCGGTCCACCCTGGCCGCCGGGCCGCGCAAAGCCGGTGACGGCGCGGATCGCGCTGTGGCCACTCGGGCGGAAGCCGACCGACCAGCGGTGCCGCGCGTAGTCCCACAGCCCCACCCAGCCGGAGTCCCAACCGCACAGCAGCAGACCCGTGGCACCCGCGCAACCGGACAGCGCGGTCAGCCGTTCACCCCGCCCGTGCCGGCCGGGGCCTCGCGCCGGGAACAGCTCCCGGTACCAGCGGGTCGCCACGTCGACCGAGGCGACCCGCGGTGCCGAGGACGGCTCGCCCGGGGCGGGCACCACGATCAGCCGAAGGCCGTCTGGCCCGAGGTCCAGCACCGCAAGCAGATTGGGTGTGCCCAGCGGGGTGGGCGGCGGGTCGGCCGAAGTACCGTCCACGGCCCGGCGGACCAGCAGCCGCCCGGCGGCGACGCCGACCAGCAGTGGCCCGCGCGGATCCGGCAGTCCGGCGAGCGAGCCCGCCCGCGCGGACGGGGCCTCACCCGGAACGAAGCGGTCGGCGGTATGGTCCCACACCTTCACTGCCTGGTCGTCCCCACAACTGACCAGGCGTTTCTCACCGTCACGGGTGGTGAAGGCGGTCAGCACGGTGACGGCGCTGCCGTGGCCGGTGAGCATCCGGGCCCGGGCCGGGGCCTGACCATCTGACGGGTCCTCAGGACCGTCCGGGCCGTCGAAGGACAGGTCGAGCAGCGAGACCGTCCCGTCCAGGGCGCCGACCGCGACCGACTCGGGCCCGAGCGTCGCGAGTGCGCGGACGCCCCTGGGGAACTCGGCCGGGAGCCGCCAGCGGTCGCCGCTCTCCGGCTGCCAGAACACCAGGCGGTCGCCCGCACCGCCGACGGCCAGTCGCGCCGGGCCGTCCGCGCCGTCGCAGAGGACGGCAAGGGCCCACAGCGGGCCAAGGGCTGCTGTGAGGTGCGGGTGCTCCTGCCGACCGCTGACCAGGTCCCAGATCCTGGCGGTGCCGTCCTGACCCGCACTGGCCAGGCGAGTGCGACCGTCAGTCCCAGGAAGGGCGGCCAGGGCCGTCACCGGGTCGACATGCCCGGTCAACGGTCGGCCGTACAACTCACCGGTCTCCGGGTCGATCAGGTGGATGCGGCCGGGGACGGTTCCGAGGGCGAGCAGCATGCCGCCCTTCGCCGTGGGCAACACAGCGGCGGAGACATACGGTTCGGCGCAAGGCAGGTCGCGCCACTGCCAGGTACGGGTCTCCACGACGCACAGCCGTCCGCGTCCCCGGTCGGAGGCGGTGACGACCAGCCGCTGGGCACCGTCCAAGGCGGTCAGGGTCAGGATGCGGTCGCCGAGGCCGCGCAACGCAGGGTGGACGGCGTGGCCGGAGGACGGGTCCCAGATCCGGACGGTGCCGTCCTCGCCGCCGGTGGCGAGCAGCCGGGCGCCGTCCGCTCCGCGCACGGCAGCCGCAGCGCGCACCCGGTCGGTATGCCCGGCCAGGGTGAGGTGCGGCATCCGGCGGCGCAGGCCGGACCAGACCGGCTCCCAGGCCGGCTCCTCGCGCGGGACGGACGGGCGCGGGCCGGGGATCCGCGCGGTGAGCACGTTCGGGCCGCCCGTCTGGGCCGTGCCGAGGCGGCGCAGCCCGCGCCGGTCGGCCGGTCCGCTCTGCTCGGCCAGGTGCGCGGTGACCACCGTGCCGACGACTTCGACCGGAAGCGCGGTCAGGTCGTTGCCGCGCGTCGCGTCGGCGGTGACGGCACGCACGTCCAGCCGGTCGAGCAGGTGCGGGCGGGCGGCGAACTGGTCCCAGGCGTTCGCGTGAGAGCGGGTGAGGTGGCCGGACAGGTGGCGGGCGAGGTAGGGGTTGAGCGGTCCCTCCTGCTGTTCGGCGAGGTCCAACAGGGCGGTGGCCAGGGCGAGTCGGTGCCTGGGGCTCCGCGCGTCGGCCAGGAAGTACTCCTGGAAGGTCCGGTGGGCGAGCCGGAACACCGCCTGCCCCGCCTCGGCGTCCAGCATCACGTAGGGCGCGGCCGCGCGCTGCAGGTCGCGCAGCACGGCCTCGTCCACCCCCTGCGGGCCGAGGGCGTTCGCGGCGGTGACCCACACCCGGTCCGCCTGCGGCAGGCCGCGCCCTTCGGCCAGGGCCAGCGCCTCCAGCAGCTGGCGGCCGCCGGGGACGACGCGGCTCACCCGGTCGACGGCGGCGGCGAACAGGCGGGTGGTGGCGGTGTCGCCGTCGCGGTCGAGGTCGTCGACGCCGAGCAGGTGATCGAGTTCGGCGGCGCGCCCGGGCTGGAGGAGGCCGGGGTCGGCCAGGATCTCGTGGACCACGAGGCCGGCGTGCAGGAACTGCAGCCTGCCGCGCGCGACCGCGGCCGTCACCCGCGCCAGCGCTTCGTCGAACAAGCGGTCCAGCGCGAGGCGGTGCTCGTCGACGTCGAAGTCGAAGTCGACGGCCATGAAGAAGCCGAAGGGTCGGCCGCGCAGCTGCTCCAGCGAGCTGCGCACGAGCTCGACCAGCGCCCCCTCGTCCCGTTCGATCCAGAGGGTGTCGCCCGCCTCCGGGCCGTCCCCGCCCCCCAGCGCGTCCAGCAGGTCCGTCCGCCCGTAGCCGCCCGACGAGGGCCGCGTCCCCACCACGACCCGCACCCCCGGCACCCTCGCCAGCTGCCGGAACAGCGCCGCCAACGCGAGCGGTTCGCTCGCCTCGTCGAGCCCGTCCGCCATCACCGTCAGCGGCCGACCGCGCCCGGCGACGGCCGCCGTCAGCTCCCCGGCCCGCTCACTGGCCGAGAGGGCGGCGCCCGGCGCGTCCAGCCCGGCGGCGTGGGCGATGGCGGTGGCGACGTCGTCCATGGTGGCGCCGGTGAGCGGCAGGGAGAGGTCGAGGCGCGCCGGCGGCTGTTCGGGGGCCCAGTCGCCGCCGGGGAAGCCGGCCGTGGCGAGGATGGCGTGGATCTCCGGGTAGGAGTGCAGCAGCACGTTGCCGAGGACGGCGGACTTTCCCGCGCCGGGCGCTCCGGTGACCACCAGCAGCCCGTTACCCGACCGGTCGGAATCGCTCAACCAGCGCGCGATGTGCTGCCGTTCGGCCTCGCGCCCGACGAAGTTCCAGGCCAGCTCGCCGAGCGCCGTGCCCATGCCCCGGCGGGCGAAGTGGGCGCGCTCGTGGCCGGGCAGGGCCGCCAGCAGCGTCTGCAGCCGCGCGAACACGTCGAGCGGTGCGGCGACGGGTTCGGGCAGCAGGGCGGCCCGGGTGAGGTGGCGGGCGCGGGCGATGCCGTGGGTGGTGACCGTACCGCGCTGCTCCCGGGCGAGCCTGTCCTCCAGCCGGGCCGCGAAGTCGCGCAGCGAGATCTCGCTGTCGTTGTCGGTGAAGGTGTCGAGCACGTCGGCCAGTGCTTCGCGGAAGACGGAGAGGTAGCCGCGGCCCTGGTCCTTGCCGGTGGCGACCAGGACGACGGCCCGGGCCGCCCGGCGCCGCAGCAGCTCGGCCTGCATCAGGTCGACGAACCACTTGGCGCCGCACGCCTCGACCAGCACCAGCGTCCACTCCGGCCCGGAGCCGCGCTCGCGCACATGCGCGGCGACGTGCTCGGCGAGGCTGGTCGGGTTGAGCTCGCCGTCGCAGTCCTCGCCCTCCCGACCGGGAACGACCAGCCAGGCGTCGTCCTGGTTGGACTGCCCGTGGCCGAACCACAGCAGCACCGACGAGCTGCCGTGGGCGCCGCGCCGCCACTGCCGCAGCCGGGCGTCGGTGGCCGCCAGGTCGCGACCCTCGGCCACCTCCCACCCGGCGAGTTCGCCGCCGAGCCGGGCCAGCAGTGCGGCCACCGCCTCGGCCTCGGCGCTCGCCTCGATCGGCGGGTGGCGCCGCGCGTCCCGGTACTCGTCGAAGGCGACCGGGACGACCTGGAATCCGTGCCGTTCCCCGCCGGTCTCTGAACCACTGCTCACGTTCGAACTGCCGTCCACTCCCGTGCCGTTGCTCCCTCGTGCCGTTGCTCAGTCCTGGACGAGGACCAGCTCGGTCACCGGGTCCGTCCCGCAGGACACCGCCACCCGGTACAGGCCGGGTTCGTCCAGCACCACCGAGGCGACGAGTTCGTCCGGGCGGTCGCCGCGCACCAGCAGCGGGCGGGCCACCGGCGTGTCCCCGTAGGCGTCCTCGACCAGGCAGGCGGCCGTCCCGGCGTCCCGCACGCCGTCCACGGCGACGGTGAACGGCTCGCCGGCCGTGACCAGGTCCGGCAGCCGCAGGCCGACCTGGTCCTCGGGCAGGTCGCCGGCGCCGAGCGCGGAGCGGGCCGCCAGCCGGGTCACCACGCCGCAGACGATGTCCAGGGCGGTGCTGCTCTTCGCGAGCGCGCCGTGCGTCTGGCCGAGGCAGATCTCGGCCACGCCGTCGTGCGGGGTGGCCGAGTAGCGGAACACCGTGCCGTCGCCGCCGTGGTCGACCGGGACCAGCCGGCCGATCCCGTCGCGCACCAACTCGTCGTCGGGGTGCCGGAGATGGCCGTGGTGGTAGGTGCGCACCACGCCGCCCTCGATGCGCAGCGCCTGCTCGGTCGGCTGCCCGGCGCCGACCACGGCGCTGTGGTCCGGCAGCACGGACGGGTCGAGCAGCGCCCGGGTGCGCCGGGTGCGCTCGAACAGCTCCGGGTCGGCGCCGAGGGCGGCCGCCTCGGCCGGGCCGAGCTCGACCACGTCCTCGTCGGCGGTGACCACGCACCGGTAGGCGGGCAGCAGGTCGTGCACCCCGGGCAGGGTGCGGGCCAGTGCCAGCAGGTTCCGGTGTTCGAGCGGCGTGCCCTGCCCGCTGTTCAGCAGCGCCGTCGCCTTCACCGCGCCCAGGAACGGCGTGCCGAGGGTGACGGTGGCCCGCACCTCGGCGGCCAGCTCCGGGTGCCGGGCGCACATCGCGGTGGCGACCAGCCCGCCCATCGAGTGCGCCACCAGCACCGCCCTCGGCTCGGCGCCGCCGGGCCGGGCCGGGTGCGCCCGCCAGGCCGCCAGGTGCGCGCGCAGCGCCGTCGCCAGCTGCTCGGCGTTGTGCTCGACGGACAGCCGCCAGTCGTAGCCGAACTCCAGCAGCGCGTCCGGGTGCACCAGCACCTCCCGCAGCCGCCGCACCAGCCGGCCGTACGGCTCGATGCCGCGCAGCACCGGCGCGAACTCGGCGGTGTCCAGCAGCCCGGCCGGCACCACCCGGCCGACCCGGCCGTCCCGCTCCTGCGGGGTGACGGCCAGCGCGGCCAGCCCCTCGCGGTGCCGCCAGCGCGCCGCGAGCTGCGCCGCCCGGCCCAGCCCCCACAGCGTCCGGCCGGTCTCCGCCTCGACGAGGCGGCTGCCCATGATCCCGGGGATCACCACCACCGCGTCGGCACTCACCCGTACGGCGGGGTCCATTCGCTCCAGCGGCCCAAGCTGCGTCATGCGGGCAGCGTAGAACACGCGCCACCGCGGGCACCATGACGACGTGTCACATCCTGGTCCCGATACGGTGGCAGAACGCCTTCAAGGCTCTCGGCCCCGCTCCGCTGGGCCGATCAGGGGAAACGCCGGTCCGCCGGCACCCGCCGCCCGGGCGGCCCGGAGCGCGGCGGTTACCTTGGGCGACGACTGGTCAACTCCACACCCTCACAAGGGAGTCGCCACCGCCATGCCCCGAATCCGCCGGCACACCCTCTGCGCCGTCACCGCCCTCCTCGCCCTGCTCGGCACCGGCACCCCGGCCGTCGCCGCCGCCCCCGACGCCCTCGCCGGGGCCGTCCGCTCGCCGATCGCCGGGCACCAGCACGGCGGCGGCCTGCGCAACAGCACCAGCAGCAACTGGTCCGGCTACGCCGCCACCGGCGGCCCGTTCACCGGCGTCAGCGCCGACTGGGTCCAGCCGTCCGTCAGCTGCACCAGCACCGACGCGTATTCCGCCTTCTGGGTCGGCCTCGACGGCGACACCAGCAGGACGGTCGAGCAGATCGGCACCTCGGCGGACTGCTCCAGCGGCTCGCCGGTGTACTACGCCTGGTACGAGATGTACCCGGCGTACCCGGCGGACTTCCAGAACACCGTCGTGCCCGGCGACCACCTCTCCGGCAGCGTCACCACCGATGGCGCCGGGAAGTTCACGCTCACCCTGTCCGACACCACCCAGGGCTGGACGCAACAGGTCGTCAAGTCGCTGAAGAGCGCCAAGCTGGCTTCCGCCGAGGTGATCGCCGAGGCGCCGTCCAGCCTCTTCGGCGTCCTCCCGCTCGCGAACTTCGGCACCGCCGGCTTCACCGGCGCCACCGCCAACGGGCAGGACCTCGGCGCCTCGAACCCCTCGGTCATCGACATGGCCGAGGGCGGCGTCACCAAGGCCACCACCTCGCCGCTCGCCAACGGCACCGACTTCGCGGTGACCTGGCAGCACAGCTGACGGCCTCCCCGTGCGCGGCGGCGCCGCCGATCCCGGTGATCGGCGGCGCCGTCCGTCGTGCGCTACTGGGTGGCCAGCCGCTCGGCCAGGTCGTCCAGGCCGAGCGAACCCTGCGCGAGCACGCCGGTGTGCCAGGCGCGCAGGTCGAAGGCCGGGCCCCGGCGGCGGCGGGCGGCCTCGCGGCCGCGCAGCCAGGCCCGTTCGCCGAGCTTGTAGCCGATGGCCTGGCCGGGCCAGCCGAGGTAGCGGTCGATCTCGCTGCTGCGGCGGGCGGCGCCACTGCCGTGATGGGCGGCCATGAACGCGGAGGCGAGCTCCGGGGTCCAGCGCTCGCCCGGATGGCTGTCCCACTCGCTACTGGCCGCGTCCGCCGGGACGGCGAGTCGCAGGTGCATGCCGAGGTCGACGATCACCCGGATGATCCGGAGCATCTGCTTGTCGAGGTAGCCGAGGCGCCGGGCGGGGTCGGTCAGGAAGCCCAGCTCGTCCATCAGCCGCTCCGCGTAGAGCGCCCAGCCCTCCTTGTTGGCGCTGACCGCGCCGAGCGTGATCTGGTAGCGGCTGAGCCGGTCGGCGGAGGCCGTCCAGCGGGCCGTCTGCAGGTGGTGGCCGGGGACGCCCTCGTGGTACCAGGTGCTGACGAGCTGCCAGGTCGGGAAGGAGGTCCGGCCGAGGGTGGGCAGGTAGGTGCGGCCGGGGCGGCCGAAGTCGAGGCTGGGGCCGTTGTAATAGGGCGCTCCCGAGCTGCCGGGCGGGGCGATCCTGGTCTCGACCCGGCGCAGCGGCCAGGCGATGTCGAAGTGGGTGCCGTGGAGGGCGTCGATCGCCTCGTCGGTGATCTGCTGCAGCCAGGCGCGGATGTTCTCCTCGCCGTCGATCGCGTGGCCGTCCCGGTCGAGGTGGTCCATGGTGGCGCGGACACCGGCGCCGGGGAGGATGTGCTCGGCTTCGGCGCGCATCTCGGCGGCCGTGCGGTGGAACTCCTCCCAGGCCCAGGCGTAGGCCTCGGCCGGGTCGACGTCGGCGCCGATGGCCCAGCGGGCGGAGCGCAGGTAGCGTTCGCGGCCGACGGCGTCCGGGGTGCCGTCCGCGGCGGGCAGGTAGGTGTCGCACAGCCAGGCGCGGAAGGCCGTCACGGCGGCGGTGGCGCGCTCGGCGGCGGCGTCCAGTTCGGGCCGCAGCCGGGCGGGGCCGGCCGCGGTGAAGCCGGTGAACCAGTTGGCGCCGCCGTCCTCGCCGGTCCAGGCCGCGAGCTGGGCGGCGACCGCCCGCGCCTGCCGCGGCGCGGACAGCAGGCCGCGGGCGATGCCCTCGGCGAGGGTCGCCCGGTAGCCGTCCAGTGCGGCGGGCACGTGGCGCAGCCGTCCGGCGATCACGGCCCAGTGCTCGTCGGTGTCGGTGGGCATCATGGTGAAGACGCTGCGCACCCGGTGCAGCGGGGAGTTGACGTTGCGCAGCTCGCGGAAGTGGTCCCCGGCGTCGTGCACGGCGAGTTCGGCGGTGAGCCGTTCGCGCAGCAGGCGGGCGCAGTCGCGCTCGGCGTCGTCCTCGGCCTCTGGGCGAGGGGCCCTTCCGTTCGGCGGCGTCGAGTGCGGCGAGCGTCGCCCGGGCCAGGTCGGCGCGCGCCGCGAAGCCGTCCGGCGACAGGTCGGGCTGCCGGTCGTCCTCGGGGTGCAGGCCGAGCCCGGTCGCGGTCGCCGGGTCGAGGGCCGCGACCCGGGCGACGTGGTCGTCGGCGAGGCTGCGGGCGGAGGTCGGTGTCTCTGGCATGCCCACCATCGTGGCGCGCGGGCCGGCGGGCTGTCAGCCGGTCCGCGGGAGTCAACGGGCCGCCCCCCGGCCGGGGTCGGCGGAAGGCGGCCCGGGCACCGGGTCTACGAGAGGGTCACCCCGACCGTCGCGGCCCAGATGTCGTCCTTGGTGGCGGTGGGGGCGACGGCGCTGCCCCAGGCGAGCACCAGCTTCGTCGGCGAGAGCGCGGAGAAGCCGAAGGTGTCGCCGGGCCACACCGAGGTGGCGCCGAAGCCCTGCGAGACCTGCACGGGGGCGGACAGCCAGCCCTGGGTGGTCGAGAACGTCCGCAGGTACTGCGCGTAGCCGCGCTGGTCGCTGCCGGCGAGCCAGCCCACGTACGCGATGCCGGGCGGGCCGGCCACGACCTGCATGACGTGCGGGACGTTCAGCGTGTCGGTGGGCACCTGGACCGGCGCGGACCAGGTGGCGCCGTGGTCGCGCGAGTAGGAGAGCCAGCCGGTGTCGGTGCTGGAGCCCTGGGTGTCCCAGGTCGTGTACAGGGTGCCGTCCGGGCCGAGGGCCTCGGCGCCGTCGATCCACCACTCGGTGCTGTTCATCGTCCCCGCGTCCGGGCCGACCCGCACCGGCGCCGTCCAGGTCGCGCCGCCGTCGGTCGAGCGGGTCGCGTAGGTGTAGGCGACGGTCAGGTCGTCGGTCGGGATGTTGGTGACCGTGTAGCCCTGGTAGACCACGTCGAGCGAGCCGTCCGGTTCGACGATGACCGGCGCGCTGTCGGCCCCGCTGTTCGGGTAGCCGGGGCTGATGTGCGACATCGCGCTCCACGTCCGGCCGCCGTCGGTGGACTTCTGGAACACGGCGTTGAGGTCGCCGGTGGCGAACGCGCAGCTGCCGCTCGGCGGGCACACCGTCGTCACCGCGGCCGCGCTCGGCCCGTAGTCCCAGGTCAGGTAGAGCGCGCCGTCCGGGCCGGCGGCGATGAAGACGCGGTCGCCCCAGTTGTTGGCGTCCGGCGGGACGATCGAGCCGACCGTCCGGAACGAGGCGCCGTGGTCGGTGCTGGCGTCGATGACGGGGAAGGTCTCGCCGGCGCGGGTGACCATGAAGGCCGCGTAGATCGTGCCGTTCGGGGCGACGGTGATCGACGGGTCCCACGCCCGGGCGCCGTTCTGCCCGGTGCTGCCCGGCAGCGTGAGCGGCGTGCCGAAGCCGGCTCCGCCGTTCGGCGAGGCGGCGAAGCCGATGCCCTTGCAGCCGATCCACACGTCGTAGACGGCGTTCACCGCCGGGTCGACGGCCTGGATGGTCTCGGCGTTCTGCCCGGCGCAGGAGGACGAGATGTTCGCGGGCGTGCTGACGGTGTAGGAGGCCGCCAGGCCGGCCGCCTTCCCGCTCTGCGGGGCCTGCAGTCGGGCCGACCGGACGGCGGTCCCGGCGGTGGCGGGGGAAGCGGCTGCCGGTACGGCCAGCGCGGGCCCCGCCGCGAGGGCGAGCGCGGTGGCTCCGGCGCAGAGTCCGGTGATCAGGGATCTGAGCGTGGCGCGAGGTGCGTGCACGAGCTGATCTCCTCGGGGTGCAAAGGGAGTTGAGGGTGACGGACCGGCTGCCGCGAGGGCCGCCGATCCGCCCGGGAACGGATTCCCGCCCACGCCGCATCCATGCCGTGCCACCCCGAACCCTCACAGCAACGGCCCAACCGGGTCCGCCACCCGGCCGCCCCGCCGCCCGGCCGCGATGGGGCAGGGCCGCCGGGCGGCCGGAGAGGTCAGCGACGGACCGTCACTTGCGCGCGAGCAGCCAGCCGCCGAGGCCGTCGCAGGCGCCGGCGTTGTAGCTGGTGGAGCGGAAGCCGGCCGGGACGGGCGAGCCCGGGCAGGCCCACAGGCCCGCGCGGGCGGTGTTGTGGCGCCAGGAGCCGGCGCCGTCGCAGCCCCAGGTGGTGTGGCCGGTGATCACGTACCCGGCGACCACCGGGGAGCCCGAGCAGGTCCAGATCCCGTCGTGCGGGAGGCTGTGCTGCCAGCCGCCGATGCCGCCGCAGCCGGACCGGAAGTGGTTGCTGATGACGTACCCGGGCACGACCGGCGAGCCGGAGCAGGTCCAGATGCCGTCATGGACGAGGCTGTGCCGCCACGAGCCGATGCCGCCGCAGCCGTACGTCGTGTGGTCCGTGATCACGTACCCGGCGACCACCGGGGAGCCCGAACACGTCCAGATGCCGTCCTTCGCGGGCTGCTGGTACCAGGAGCCCCAGCCGCCGCACCCCTTGGGGTCGTGGTCCGTGATCACGTTCCCGGCGTCGACGGGCTGCCCGGAGCACGCCCACTTGCCCGCACCGCCCCACTTCCACTCGGTCCTGGCCTCCGCCGACGACATCCCGGCCACCGTGCCGCCCAACGCCACGGCCACGACCAGCGCGCCCGCGGCCACCGCGGCCCCGACACCCCGGCCGACGACCGAGGCCGCCACCCGCTTCCACAGTTGACGAACTATCATGTGCAGCTCACTCCAGGCAGGTTGGGGAAGGTCGAACGCCCGCCGACCGGCGCACCGGTGGCGAGGCGAGAGCCACCCTAGGTGGTGGCGGCGTGAAAGATCAGTGGAGATCCCAGGAATCCCGCCCCGCACGCCAGCTTGTCCGAAACTCGCCGTACCGGCCGGGAACTCACGCCGCCCCGCCCGCGCGGACGGCCGACGCGGGTTCCACCCCGCGCGGCCCGCCGGTGACCCTATGCTCGGCGGATGGAGACGAACGGGACGGTACGGCCGAGTGAAGTCCTCGTGGCCGGGGCGTACTTCACGGACCTGGTGTTCCACGGCCTGGACCGGCCGGTGCGGCCGGGCACCGAGGTGTTCGCCGCCAGCTTCGGCCTGGTGCCCGGCGGCGCGTACACGCTGGCGATGGCGCTGCACCGGCTCGGGCGCCGGGTGGTCTGGAGTGCGGACTTCGGCACCGACCCGTTCAGCGCCCACGCCCTGGCCTGCGCCCGGCAGGAGGGGCTGGACGAGACCGGCTTCCGCCGACACCCCTTCCCCGTACGGAGCCTGACCGTCGCCCTGTCCTCCGGCGACGAGCGGGCGATGGCCAGCTTCCAGGACCCGATCACCCCCGCGCCGCTCGCCCCGCTGGTGCGGCGCCACCGCCCGCGGGCCCTGATGCTGCCGCAACTGCGCTGGGACGAGGCGACCTTCGCCGCGGCGAAGGCGGCACGAGAGCTCGGCACGCTGGTGGTCATGGACTGCCACGACACACCCGCGACCCTCGACGACCCCGCCGTGCGCCGGATGCTCGGCCTGGTCGACGTCCTCACACCGAACAGCGGCGAGGCCCTGCGGCTCACCGGCGCCGCCGACCTGGACGACGCGATCGCCCGGCTCTCCGGCCTGGTCCCCACGGTGGTCGTCACCCGCGGCGCGGACGGGGCCACCGCCGTCCGGGCCGGCGACCGGCACGACATTCCGGCCACCTCCCCGGCCGACTCCCGCGCCGACTCCCCGGCCGACTCCCCAGCCGACTCCCCAGCCGACTCGCCGGTCGACTCCGCAGCCGACTCGCCGGTCGACTCCGCAGCCGGCTCGCCGGCCGTCGCCGTCGACGCGACGGCAGCGGGCGACTGCTTCAACGCCGGCCTGGTGCACGCCCTGCTCGACGGCCGGAGCCTGCCGGACTGCCTCGCCGCGGCCGCGCTCTGCGGCGCGGCGGCCACCACCGGCCCCGGCTCCAGCGCCGCCCTGCACGCCGCCGACCTCGAACGCCTCCTCGACGGCCGTTTCGCCCGTCGCTCGGCTCCCTCGACTCCCTCCTCGGCCCCCTCGGCCCCCTCGGCTACCCGGCTGAGGTGAACACTTCACCACGCGGCGTGATCGTGTTAGCGTCCCTCGGATGTCGAGGATTCTGGTCACCGATCTGGACGGCACCCTGCTCGGCGGCACCCGGGACGAGCGACGCCGATTACGGGACGCCCTGTCACGCCACCCCGAGGTGACGGTGGTCTTCGCCACCGGCCGGGGAATCTCCTCGATCCGTGACGTCCTGCGCGACCCCCTCGTCCCGCGCCCCCGCTGGATCATCGCCGACGTCGGCGCCAGCGTCATCGACGGCACCGACCTCACACCCGTCGACCCCGTCCAGGAACACCTGCGGACCGGCTGGCCGGGCGGCGAACGGGTGCGCGCCGCCCTGCGCCACGTCCCCGGGCTCGTCTACCAGCACGGCGTCGTCCAGGACGGCCGCTGCTCCTACCACCTCGCCCCGGAGCGGCTCACCGACGAGCTCACCACGGCCGTCGACGCCCTCGGCTGCACCTGGGTGTACTCCGCGGACCGCTACTTCGACGTCCTGCCGAGCGGCGCCTCCAAAGGCAGAGCGCTCCTCGGCCTGGCCGGGAAGCTCGGCTGGCAGCCCGAGGAGGTGCTGGTCGCCGGAGACTCCCTCAACGACCTCTCGATGTACCGGACCGGCGCGCACGGCGTGGTCGTCGCCGGGGCCGAGCCCGCGCTGCTCACCGCCCTCGCCGAGGACCCGTCCGTCCTGCGCCCCGACCGAGCCGGCGCGGGCGGCATCCACGCGGCGCTGCGGACCCTGGGGTGGGTCGGCGACGATCCCGAATCCGGGCCCGGTCCTGGGCCCGGATTCGGACCTGGGCCCGGGCCTGGGCCTCGCCCCGGCGGCACCGGCCCTGACCGTTCCGACCAGCGGCACTCGCTCGTGGTCGCCTACCACCGCCCGCCGCTGCACTGGAACGGCGAGAGCTGGCAGCCACCCAGCAGCCCCAACGGCATCCTGCCCACCCTGACCAGCGCCTTCACCCACGGCCTGCCCGGTATCTGGGTCACCGCCCAGACCGACCGCGACCGGCAGGCCACGCTCCCCCGCCCGACCGAACTGCCGCTCTCCGCCGTACCCTTGGACACCGCCACCTGGAGCGGCTACTTCCACCGGGCCTGCAAGGAGACCCTGTGGCCGGTGCTGATGTCGGAGCCGCAGCGGTCGGCGTTCGACGCCCGCGCCTGGGCCGACTACCGCACCGTCAACACCCGGTTCGCCCGCCGCATCGCCGCTCGGGCCGCCCCCGGCGCCACCGTCTGGCTCCACGACTACAACCTGTGGCTCGTCCCCGGTCTCCTCCGCGCCCTCCGCCCGGACCTCGCCGTGGGCCTCTTCCACCACACCCCCTTCCCACCGCCGGAGGTCTTCGACGCCCTCCCGGTCGCCGGTGAACTGCGGGCCTCGCTCGCCCAGTTGGACTGGGCCGGCTTCCACACCGAGCACTTCGCCGAGAACTTCCAGCAGGCCTTCGCCGGCCTGCCCGCGATGCCGGACACCGCCGTCCACCCGCTCGGCATCGACCGGCCCGCCATCGAATCCCTCGCCCGTCTGCGCGGACCGCGACGCGAACCGGCCACCGGCCGCGTGGTGCTCTCCGTCGAGCGCCTCGACTATGCAAAGGCCCCGGTCCAGAAGGTCGACGCCGTCGACCGCCTGCTCACCCACCGGCCCCGGCTCCGCGGCCGGTTCACCTTCCGGCTCGTCTGCCCGCCGCCCGAGCCCGGCATCACCGCCTACGACACCACCCGCGACCACCTCGAACGACGCATCGGGGAGGTCAACACCAAGTGGCGGCAGGACCGTTGGCAGCCGGTCGACTACCTGCCCCGCAGCCTGACCAGCACCCAGGTCATCGACGAGTACCTGACCGCCGACGTGCTCTGGGTGACCTCGCTCCAGGACGGGATGAACCTGACCGCCAAGGAGTTCGTCGCCGCCCGGGCCGCGCTCCCGCACGACCACCACGCGGGGCCGGGGGTCCTGGTGCTCTCCCGCCACGCCGGCGCCGCCGTCGAACTCGGCGACGGCGCCCTGCTCACCGACCCGCACTCACCCGACGACCTGAGCACCGTCCTGGCCCGCGCCCTCGACCTCAGCCCCGCCGAACGCCGGGCCCGCATGCACCGGCTCTCCCGGCTCCTCGGCCACCAACGGCCCACCGACTGGGCGACCAGGATCGTCCAAGCGATCAGGAAACGCCCGACCGCGGCAGTCCCACGCAGCGCGTGAAACCCGCCCGGAAGCGCGAAAAACCCCCATCCGGAATCCGGATGGGGGTTTCTCTGAAGAATTGTTCGGCGGCGTCCTACTCTCCCACAGGGTCCCCCCTGCAGTACCA